>JALHSX010000328.1 GCA_022865445.1 Thermoplasmata archaeon
GGTCATGCTGCCCGTCGCGGTCCACTTGTGCTGCACGGGATCGTAGAGCTCCGACTGCGACCATATCCCATTTACCCAGTCCGTTCCTCCAGTCACGAGCACCTTCCCGTCCCCCAGGAGGACCGCCGCGTGGCCGGACCTTTTGAAGGCCATGTTCATGAGCGCGAACGATTTCGATGTGGTAGCGTCAAGGATCTCTGCAGACGCCGTGACCCCCGTACCCGTGTCCCCTCCGGTCACGAGGACTGTGCCGTCCTTGAGGAGCGTGACCGTGTGCCCCACACGCTTCGTGTACATTGGCGGCCCGGGCTTCCATGACCCGAGCCTGACGTCGAAGATCTCCGTGGTCGCGGTCGCCCCCGCGGAAGTCAGCCCGCCGGTCACGAGTATGTGGCCATCGCTGAGGGTGACGACAGACGGGGAGGCGCGTGCCAATAGAAGCGTCTGGCCATTCATCCATTCGTAGTTCGATGGCTCTGACGCGGGCGATGAGCTTGCTGGCGAGAGATGCAGTCCCACCTGGGCCGGGACGCCCGCGGAGATGACGACTGCTGAGATGATGATCGCAAGCGCTGCCGCGCATAGCCCGCAAGCTCTCCAGATGACCGTCAGCATCCGCCCCCCCGAGGACCCATCAGCTAGTGCCCTCACTCATCGCAGGCCGACTCTTAACCGTATTCTTAGTGGACGCCCCGCATCCCGATGGGCGAAGAGCGCACCGTTCCATGAAACTTACCCATCTATCCCGTGCGGGATAGCGGCGTTCACTTCCTGCTTCATCGACCCGGCTCGCGGCGCCCTCGCGGGCGCCGTGGAGGCCATGTCTTCACAGGCGTTTAAAGTCTCCGTGGAACTCACGGCGACCAGATTGAGAGCTGCGTTCAGGTCCCTGTCGAGGACTAGCCCGCAGCTCTCGCACTCGTAAGTTCTCTCAGACAAAGGCATCTCATCCTTGACGTGGCCGCAAGAGGAGCACCGCTTGGTCGATGGATAGAACCTGGGCGCCACCACCAGGCGGCTCCCGTACCACCGACACTTGTACTCGAGCTGCCGGCGGAACTCCCCTAATCCAACGTCCGAGATGGCGCGCGCCAGATTTCTGTTTCGGACCATGCCCTGCACATTGAGGTCTTCGATGATGATCTCGCCGTGGTTTTTGGCGAGCTGCGTCGTGGCCTTGTGCAGGGCGTCCCTGCGGATGTTCCCTATGTGCCAGTATGCCTTGGCCAGCTTGTCTGCCGACTTCTTTCGATTGTTGCTCCCTCTGTTCCTCCTGTGCAACTCCTTCGCGAGCCTGCGAAGTTTCCGATAGCTAGATCGTGAGGGCCTGAGGTTCTCGAAGACACGCCCATCGGAAAGTGTCGCCATGTGGGATACGCCGAGATCCACGCCTACCGCGCAACCTGCGGGCGATGTGCGATTAACTACCTCCTCTTCAACCGCGAAGGAAACGAACCATCGATCAGCAACCCGTGTGACGGTTGCTCGGAGGATTCGCCCAGTGAGGACCGCGGGTTCCTTCACTCGGATTCGCCCTATGCGGGGAAGGACGATATGAGTACCTTCAGTGCGGATGGCACCAGTTGTAAAGGCGAAAGCGTCATGACTCCTTCCCTTCTTCTTGAACCTAGGTAACCGGGCCTTCCGACCAGCATTTCTCGCTCTGCTGTAGAGTGCGTAGGCAGCGTCGAGGTTTCGGATGGCTTCCTGCGGGATGCACTTGGAGACTTCGTACATCCAGGGGAACTCCGTTTTCTTGAGGACATTGAGGTGGCGATGCTGCTCGATGGCATTCGTGAACCGCTCATTGTCCTGCTTCTCACGGTAGAGGCGCTGGCGCTCGTCGAGCGCCCAGTTCCATGCGAACCGTGCGACACCCGCGCACTTAGCGAAGTGAGTCTGCTGGACGTTGTTTGGTTTCAATTCGAAACGGCGCGCTCGATTTACAGTCATGAGCTGCTGCCTCCGGCGCAGAAGGACGGATGGGCCGCGTATCAGCCTATCCCCGCGTTCCCAACCTAATCTGCAAACTTCACGCGCATAAATGGCCCGCCAGGTATTGAAATCACCTGCTACATGTAACCCGGTCTGGATAGCTAGTCTCCCCTGAAGGACCCGAACCACTTCAGCGCGCTTGGACTTTGCCCAGTACAGGCCTCACGCTCAGAACTCGAGCTCCTCGGGGGCCTTCTCGGGCTTCTGCTCCGCTGGCTCGACAATCTTGGCCGAGCGCTCCAGCAGGGCGAGCTCGCGCGTGCTCAGAACCCGCGGGTCTATCGCGACTATGACGGCGCAGTCGCGAGAGAGGACGAAATCGTGCAGGTGGTTCACGAACCTGAGGATGCTCTGGAAGTCGTTCTGGGTTATCATGTACTCCACGCCCTCGAGGAGCACCACGGACCGCTGAGACGCCTCAACGAACTTCGTCATCTCGAGGCTGAGGAGGCTCAGCTCCGTCGGGTCTATGTGGTCCACGCCAACTCTGCGGGTGAGCCAAAGGATCTTAGTGGCGTTGAAGGAATGTATCTGCCTCAGTCTGTTCGGATGCTCCCTCGCGACCAGCATACCGCTCGCGCCGTGGCTGACAGTCTCGTTGAAGATCGCGAACGATATGTTCGGCCTCTTCTCCTTCACCAGGTAAATGGACCCGCGCTCGATCGGGAACTGCTCTCCTGGGACGGCGAGTATGTTCGGGTAGGTCGCGTGGGGGACGTCTGCGACGGCCAATGTGTTCTCGGTGTTCGCTGCTGCGCGGGTCTTCTGCGGAGAATGAGAGGTCTGCCTGCGGTACATGAACGCGCCAGCAGCCCCCAGCGCTACTATCAGGACCCCCGCTCCGACGTACGGGATGTAGTTCACCTTCTCGCGCGGCGTTCCGATGGACTGCTTCTCGACCACGAAGTCGCGGTAGGTCTGCGACGTCCAAGCCATGGTGACAGTCCCGTAGGTCCACTTCCACTCGTACTCGACCACTAGCATGTAGCTGTAGGTCTTCTCCGTGGCGTTCGCTGGGACCGTGAGATTCATGGTGTACTGCGCGGCCTCCCCTGGATACAGCCAAAGGGAGGTGCCAGAGACGCTCTGGACGATTCTCTCGCTCGGTCCCATCCACGAGAAGTACGCAGACAGGTTCGTCACCTTCACCTGGTTCGGCGACTCGGTCCCGTTAAGAAGGATGTTCCTGATTGTGAACACTATATCGTAGCTCTCGTTCGGGGCGTACGCGGCCTTCGATGGGTCGAAGTCGAATACGACCTGGATGTAGTCGTCAGTGGACCTGGCCGGCGCTGCCGAAAGCGCGAACGATGCGACCAATGCTGACAGTACCAGGTACGCGAGCGCGGGCCCGAAGGGCGAGCGCATGGTTCCCTCCCCATCACGCCGTATGCCGGCATGACAACACGTTATCGGATGCCAGCTACATATATTGAACTGCCAAGAGCGCCCCAGAAGTCTCGATCAAATCAAAACGCGCTTCTCGTCTCTTGTGATGTTGAGCACTACCTGCGTGTATGTCCTGTCGACATTCTCGTGGTCGAGCACCTTCTTCACGAAGGTGTTCAGCTCACCCCTGTTGTGGAACCGCGCCATTACGATGGCGTCCCACTCGCCGGTCGAGTCGAAGACAGCGAAGACCCCGTTCTCCTTTGCGAGATCGCGCTCGGTCTCGACGATCTTCCCGTGGATGACCTTGATGCCTATGACGACCATGATGTCGTAACCGAGCTTGGTCGCGTCGAGGACGGGGATGTAGCCCTGGATAACGCCGTTCCTCTCCAATGCCTTCACTCTGTTTGAGACCGTCGTCAGTGAGATGTGAAGTTCCTTGGCGATGTCGCGGAAGCTCTTGCGCGCGTTCTCGTTGAGGCTTCTCAGGATGTCAATGTCCAAATCGTCGATCTTGAGCGTGCCAGCATCATCTTGGCGGACCTTCATCGCACGCTCGAACGTCTTTTGATTTATTAATACCTTGCATTTCATGGCATATGTTGTGGTCAATAGACTGATGGATGACCAAAATAGTGGTCAAATGAACACTATTTTCCAAATAAAGTTGATATATGGTCGCGGCCATAGGGTATACTGCAGGAGGCCAGAGACGATGCCCGGTGACTACGGTTGCTTCGACGACAGGATCAGGAACTGGGACGAGGAGTGGGTGTCCCAGCTGCTCGAGGAAGCCCTTAGGCTGAAGAAGCAGTTCGGCGAGAGCAAGCCCAAGCCTTCTGCGCGCTCGAAACTGGCCAAGGTCTGAGCTGGGTTCAGCTTCTTGTTCATAGAGTTGTTCAAGCTATAGCCGGGGCCAGCTCGTGCGACTCCTGGATTTTCCTGAAATACGCGAAGAATATCAGGGACGCCGCAACGTACAATGCGCCGGCGTAGTAGAACGGCTCTGGTTTCGTGTAGTCGTTCGCCCAGAGGTATCCGGCTATCACGTAGCTGCCGGCGAACGCCCCCTGCCACGCCAGCTGGCTCAGCGATAGGAACGAGGCTCTGATCTCCTCGACCGTGATGTTCATCACATACGCGTTGAGCACGGGCTGCGGGACGAGCATCAGGAACGATCTGACGGTGTAGAGGACCGCGACCACGATCAATGCGGGAGAGTACGGAAGGAGTATGAGTGGGACCACGGAGACGATCTGGCAGACTGCTATCAGCGTCACGCTCCCTCTGAACTCTGCGAACTTCGGCACGACGAACCAGCCAACAGCGATGACCGCGTTGGACAGCGTGATTATCATTCCGACCCACATGTCCGATGCCCCCAGGCTCCTGTTGAA
>JALHSX010000329.1 GCA_022865445.1 Thermoplasmata archaeon
CGATGCTTTCCGGGGCCATCCTGTCCGGTGGATTGAGCACTCGCATGGGAGAGGAGAAAGGACTTGCTGTCCTCGGCGGGAAGCCACTTATCTCCTACGTCGCGCGGACCCTGGAGAGCGTTGCAGACGAGATCGTCATAGCCGTAGCGAAGGGCATGTCAGGAAGGTACCGGGAAGTTCTTGGCGACGAATACCTGATAATTGAGGACGAGAGAGCCGGATTTGGTCCTCTTGAAGGGCTCGTCACCGCCTTGAGCGCTGCTAGAGAGAATACCGTCATCGTTAGCCCGTGCGATACCCCATTCTTGAAGGTGGACCTGTGCGAGTCCATCGTATCCCTCGCCAGGAAGAGGGATGGGGCAGTGCCCCGAATCAGAGGCAACTTCGAACCACTCCATGGCGTCTACGCAAGAATCAAGTGCCTGGCCGCGTTCGAAGAGGCGATAGCAGAGGGCAGACAAAGGCCGGTCGATGCTTACGAAATGCTAGATTTGGAGTATGTTGATGAGGACATCGTTCGCGTCATGGACCCTCGGCTGGAGAGCTTCTGGAACCTGAACAGCAGAGAGGATCTGGAGCTGGCTGAGGAACGACTACGAAGGAATTCCGACTACTGACCGCTGTGGCCGATCCTGTAGTTGCTGGCGGGAACGAGCATCTCGAATCGAACACCATGGCCTGGTATTCCGTTCTCCTCGATTGTTATGCCTGTGATTCCCAGGATAGCTCTGACCATGAAGAGACCAAAGCCAGTATGATTGCCAATTCCCCGTAGGAAGAGCTTGTCCTTCTCATCGGCCGGTATGCCATCACCATCGTCCTCGTAGAACAATAACAAGTCATTCCCTTTCTTCTTGTAATGGACTCGAATTTCGGTGACCTTCTTGCCATGTCGGATGGAGTTGTCGACCAGATTGTAGAAGACCTTCTCGAACATCGTGTCAGCGTAGATCTCAAGCCCATCGACATGAACTGACTTGGCGAGCTTGCTTGGGCTGAACCCTGCGGTGCCGTTCAGAAAGGCGGTCTTGACATCGATCCACTCAGGCTTTGCGACCCCCATCTTCTGATAGTCTCCAGCGAAGTCGAGCTGTCTGATGACTGTCTCTGCCGCAGTTCTCATGTTCTTCATGTATTCTTGCACAGGTGGTTCTGCGCCAGATTCTTGAACGATCTGCAGCCATCCCATCAAGATCGCGAGTTGGTTCAAAGCGTCGTGTCTGGTCACCTGGCCCAACAGGTTCAGTTTCTGGTTTGCGACTTCCAGAGCATCCTCGGCTCGTTTGCTCGCCCGAAGCGCTTCCTCGGTTCGTTTGCTGCTGGTGGTGTTCCGCACTACGATGAGGATTTGATCATTCGCGATGGGAGCAAGCCTTGCATCATAAAACCGAGTCTCGCCCTCGATCTCGAGGGAGTATTCCATAGCCCCGATTCGACCCGTCTTCAGCACTTCGTCAAATACGGTTCCGTACATCTTCCCGACGTCCGGAGGAAGGACTTCCTGCATCTTCCTTCCCAGGAATTTCTGAGGAGGAACATACAAATCAGCGATGCGCCCGGCATTGAAATCTAGGATAGTCCCATGGGCATCGACAAGGAAGTGCATATCGGGGAAGGCATCGACGATGGTCTGCAATCGCAAAACGAACTCCTCAGACTTTCCCATGGCGAGTTTTCGAGCAGTCACATCGATAACTATGCCTTCGTAGCCGAGGGGGTTTCCGCACGAGTCTCTTCGCACGTAGGTATGGTCCTCGACAAAACGCACCTCACCGGATTTGGTGACGATTCGATAGTCTTGGACGAAATCATTGACTCCCTTCCTGACGAAATCCCTGAACTCCTCCTTTTCGCGCTCAAGGTCCTCCTTGTGGATGATGTCATCGTACACAAGCGTAGAGACAAAATCATCTCTCCTGTAGCCCCACTGCGCGATATTGTCAGATATGAATGAAACGGGCGAACCCGGCTCCGGACGCCATATAACCATGATGACGGGGCTTTTGTCTATGATCCCCTGAAGTTCCTTGTATCTGTCAAGTGCACCGTGAAGCTCC
>JALHSX010000047.1 GCA_022865445.1 Thermoplasmata archaeon
AAGCCCAAAGGCGCGTGTGTTGGAAATCACAACCGCATTGAGCAGGATCCACCATGCAATCGAAAGCAAGAACGAATAGTAACCCGCTCGCAGAACAATCATTTTGCTGCGTTCATCATTCAATGGGAATCCTCGGTGGACAGCATGGTACTGCCTCGCAACGATAAGAAGCGATACGATTGTTATTCCGATAGCCCATAGAGTACCTAGAATGATGGGGCCTGGCGCACGACTCAAGGCATCTTCCTCTGAGAAATACGAGTAATACGGGATCACAAATACCCACGAGTAGCCCACAAGAACAGTCAGAGGCGCCGCAAGAAGGACCAGCTTGACATTCTCTTTCATCACACTCACCTAAGTGCGCTATACATAACACAATGTGCGTTATAAATAACTTTGGGCCTTTGTCACCAGACAGTCTGATATTGGACGCAGCCACTGTGGACAGAGTTGAAGGCAGACGTCGAGAGAGTCTCTGAGGTGGCGTTCAAGTAGAAGGACTTACGGGCAACATTCGCCCAGATGGCGAAAGACCGAGGAGTGCCAATAGAGGTTGTCTCAAAGAGCCTCAGGCACAGTTCCACAACGACAACGGAGACGTGGTGCGCACGGATAAGATCGGAATCTGCGTTCTCCCTAATGCGGCGGGTCTGGGAAGCCCCCGTCGCAGAAATCCAAAATCGCTGATTAGATTTTAGCCAGTAAGACGAGAGCGGGCGTGAAGGGATTCGAACCCTTGACCACTTGCTTAGGAGGCAAGTGCCATATCCTGTCTAGGCCACACGCCCTTTCTGGACCGCGCTGGTGAACACTAATCGCAAGATGATATATAAATTGGGTTGACCCCTCGGAACATGAGCGCCGAGCCGATCAGGACTTCTTCCTATCTTCTTCAGTCAGCTCCTCGGGGGACTGCTCCTTCGGAGCCTCCTTCTTCTCCTCTGAAGCCTTCTCCTCCTTCTTCGGAGCCTCCTTCTTCCCCTCTGAGGCCTTCTCTTCTTTCTTAGCGGCCTCTTCCTTCTTCTCTGGCTTCTCGTACTCTTCGATGAAGGACACCGTCTCCGCACCCGCGATTTCCCTGAGGTCCGTCACGAGCCTGAACTTGGTGAGCAACCACCTCTGATCGTATTTGCACGCATCTGGCAGCTTGATCTTGTAGGTCTTTCCGTGGTGCTCAATGTCAAAACCCTCTGAAGAGCCATAAGACATCTTGAGGAGCAGCTTTACAATATCGACAGGTTTTGTCGGCTTCTCGGTTATCTTGTACTTGTACTTCAAAGTCCGGCCGGCAAGTCTGTTGTTGAAGTCCACCCTGACGCGGCCAGCAGTAACAGCGGTTATGATAGCTTGCTTGTTCTTCACGGTGACTTCGAGGCCCACCCTCGGCTCGATCTCTTGCTTCAAGAACTCTCTGACGGGGTGGAGCTCCACCATTTTCGGGTCCCTGGGGCCTGCTCCCTTGTCCGGAGTCAGAATCACCTCGTATTCCTTCCCTACCTCAGCCTTGAGCATCGATTCGTCCAGACCCGGGAAGAGCCTGCCCTTACCAACTATCAGCGGCTGAGCGCCGTAGACCATCTTCTCGTTGTAAGTGTCGTGCTCTTTGGCAACCGCTTCGCTTGTCGTGTCGAAGAGCTCGTTCGACTCCTGGATCCAAGCGTCGAACTCTGCAAGAACGATATCGCCCGCCTTGATCTTCGTCTCGACGGGATCGGCCTTCTCTTCCTTCTCGTGGTGCTTCTTCGCACCCTCTTTCTCGGTCATCGAATCTCACCGCTGATGTGCGAATTGTGTGGATACTTAACCATCATTTAAAGGTTGCGCCCCTATCGTGGGCCCCATTCTCGCCATGCTGGACCAGGCAACAAACGACCTCCAGGCACGCATCAGCCCGGGCCATCAAAAGCTATATGCCCGAGCCATCATTACTCAGCAAATCCGCCAATGCCACTGTAGCTCAGCTGGAAGAGCAGCTGATTTGTAATCAGCAGGTCGGGAGTTCAAATCTCCCCGGTGGCTCGTTCACAAACAACAACAAGGCGGAGTGTAAATGGCCGAGAGGAGAATTGGCCTGATCCCGCATGCGATATCCATCATGCGAAAGGGGCAGCCGGAGACGTGTGCGGTCTTCGTGACTGACAGACGCACAGTATTCGTGTTCGAAGACGAGAAGCAGCAGAGATGAGAAGCTCCAGCATTGACATTTCTCGAGCCAGTACAAGACGGTTTTATATAGTTTCTAGCCCATTTTGGGCCAGTTCGAGCCAAGAAAGCGCGGGGGAATGGATAATGGGAAATCGATTCGTTTCTAGAGCGACGGCGAGTGTCATCGTCCTGTGCATGATTGCGGCAGCGTTCTCGTTCTTGATGATGGGAAGCCCCGTGGTGCGCGGAGCATCGTACCCTGCTGCGGCCACGGTCAAGGACGGAAACGTCAGTGCTGAGAACTTCGGGAAGTCGGTCGTTCTGATGGATCTGAACCACGACGGAATAGCTGACCTAGTGGTTGGAGCACCATCGAACGACCCTGACGGCATGCTTGACGCCGGCTCGGTTACATTGTATCTGTCCGAGAGCGGCGTGCCAATGTCGAGGATAGTTCTAGTGAACGGAACGAATGCTGGGGATCTGTTCGGATTCTGCGTCGCGAACGCTGGCGATCTGAACGGAGATGGGCATGCTGACCTGGCAATAGGAGCTCCCTTCGCCAGCCCGAACGGTCATTTGAACGCCGGGAATGTGACTATCGTGTACGGCGGTCCGAGCTTCACTGGTCGCCCTGACGCCTGGATCAACAGCTCGGCCGACGATGAGCTGTTTGGATATTCCCTTGCTGCTGGCGGGGACATCAACCGAGATGGTTACGATGATCTCATCGTGGGTGCGCCGTTCGCCACCGCAAGAGGAATGACTGGTGCCGGCCGCGTGGATGTTTACTATGGCGGCTCGCCCATGAACGCAGTGGCCGACAAGACATTCTTCGGAGAGATAGCCGATGCGCACTTCGGATGGGCAGTGTCTGGCAACGCAAGCGTGGATGGAGACACTGCACTCGACATGGTCGTAGGTGCCCCAGACCACAGAGTGGGACTATCCGCAACTGGCGCAGCATATGTGATTAGGAACATCAATAAGGCGAATCCGAATGTCAACTTGGCCACGGGCACTGCCAGTGGTGACGAGTTCGGCTTTGCCGTCGCTATGATCCAAGACATGAACGCAGATTCGTACGCTGAAGTCGCAGTCGGAGCACCGCACAACGACGACAACGGCACTGACGCCGGATCCGTCTCGATAATGTACGGGTCGAACAGATTCAATACCGTCGTGGATCTCACTTTGAAGGGCGCACCAGGAGAGCATTTCGGCACGAGTGTCGCAGGAGGCAACTTCCGCGAGGACGCCTATACCGACATCATCGTG
Source organism: Thermoplasmata archaeon (assembly GCA_022865445.1). Lineage (GTDB taxonomy): Archaea > Thermoplasmatota > Thermoplasmata > UBA10834 > UBA10834 > COMBO-56-21. Next base: position 3,427 of record JALHSX010000047.1, read on the forward strand.
GGAGCCCCGAACAGCAACTTGAATGCCAGTTCGATCGGCCGTGCATACGGATTCTTTGGTGGGAACCCGCCCGATGCCAATCCCGACTTGATACTTGTTCCCAGTACGAATGCAGTCGCCTTCGGATGGAGCATTGCCGTAGGCGGGAACGCCACTGGAGATCGAGCTCCCGATATCGCAGTTGGAGACCCGCAGTTCACGGTTGGATCGTATACAGCCGCCGGCAGGGTCTATGTATTCGCTGGCACGCTGGTCACACCACCACCGAGCCTGCCAATCGTGACTGGATTCGTCAGGGTGCCGGGGACAACGACGGGACTATCTGGATTCACGGTAACCCTGGGGAATGGAACATCCGAATGGAACGACCTTACAGCGGCTGACGGATCATACTCAATAACGGCTGTACCTGGAACCTACTGGCTGAACACGAGCAGGGCAGGATATGTGTCGAACTCAACGGACCCGTTCACACTTGTGATGGGCGAAACGAAGACCATCGCCGCGATATATCCGCTCACAATACCGCGCGTGACTGGCCACGTTCTGGACGACCTGACATCGGCGGTCATTAGTGGAGCTAGAGTGGCCTTATACAATGGCTCCACACTGCTTGATGTGATGACCACTCCGGCCAACGGGTCATACTGGATGTATGTTCCAGATGAGTTCGTGCCGCCAGCTGCCGGCAGTGTCGGCTTGAGGGTGGAAGCGTGGGACCCAATACACTATCTTCGAGACAGGAACTTCACCTTGATGCGCAACGAATCGATCCATGTGGAGCTATCCTTGGACACGTTCCCAGTGGTTTCTGGAACAGTCAGGGATGCAATCACGCTCTCACCAGTGGCTGGCGCAGTAGTTGAAGTCGCTCAGGGAGCGGCCCTCGGTTCCGCGTTGACAGACAGAAGGGGAGACTATTCAGTCATCGCGACGAATGCTACCGTGCCTGCGACGCTCTTCCTCAACGTCACGGCAGCCGACTACTACAAGATGGGTACGACGATTGCAGCGCTCAAGAATGGCACATACACACACAACTTCTTCCTCCAGATAGACAACCAGCCACCGACCTCGAGCTTGGCGGCCTTGCCGACGTACACGACCCAAGAGATCGTCACTCTTACGGCGACGGCGAGCGACTCGAACGGGATAGCGTCTGTCGAGCTCTGGTACAGATTCAACGAGACTGGTGCCTACAAGTACTTTGGATCGGAATCATCCTCGCCATACGTATTCGAATTCAATACGAGCCTGGAGGATGGCTACGGGCTGTATGAGTTCTATTCCCAGGCGGTGGACTACGCCGATCTCAACGAATCTCCTCCTGGCGGAAACGAGACTTGGACGATCGTCGACACGGTGAGGCCTGTGGTCAGCTTGGCCAGCCTGCCAGCGCACACGAGCACGGCGGATTTCACGGTAACCGCGACTGCGAGCGACGCGAACGGAGTGGCCAACGTCAGCCTCTATGTTAGAAAGAACGGCTCGGCCTACACAATGGTGTCGAAGCTGACTGCTGCTCCGTACTCATGGACGATACAAACAGCGTCGTGGGGTGGGGAGGGCGCGTTTGACTTCTACGCTCTCGCGACCGACTGGGCAGGAAACACGCGGAATGTGCCGCCCTCGCCGGATGCAGCGACCTACGTGGACACAAGTGCGCCTACGCTGCGGATCGTGTCCCCCGCCAACAACACGCTGACAGCCGAGACGACGGTCGTTGTCACCTGGAACGGCAGCGACAGCGGATCTGGCATCCAGATGTACGAGGTCCGGATAGACAGCGGAGCTTGGATGGATTTGGGGCTCAACACGTCCCACACCTTCACGGGGCTCCTGTCCGGATCACACAGAGTGACTGTCAACGCCACGGACAACGTCAGCATGACCACCATTGAGAGCATTGTATTCGTCGTCGACGACACGCCTCCAGATGTGACAATAACATCGCCCATTCTGGGATCCGTGCTCAAGAACGCAGATGTGACGGTGACATGGGCAGCTGCCGATGCGCATAGCGGCGTGGACCGCGTCGAAGTCGCCATAGACGGGGGCGCATTCGAGGAAGTCGGAAACGCATCTTCTGCGACATTCTACGACCTCGAGAACGGCGATCACGATGTCACGGTAAGGGTCTGGGATGGTGTCGGCAACCACGAGGACGCAACAATAGGCTTCGAGGTCAAGGTCAAGGGCGACACAGGCAACACCACAGTAATCTTGGCCGGCGTCGGAATCCTGGCCGCAGTCGTTGTTGTGGCGCTCGCAGCCCTGCTCATGAGGAGGCGTGGCGCGAAGCCTCCCGAGGAGGGACCAAAGGGGAAGGGCGCGGAGAAGTCTGAATAGCGTCTGCCCGACAGATTCAGGTGAAGGCTCGGCCTTCACCAAACCTCTTTCTTATTCCCAGATAACGCTTCAGAACAGCAGCACGGGCTTGCTAGGCCTCAGTGAGTACTTCTTGCACTTGAGGCAGTACCATTCGTTGTACTCGGCGACGTACTTCATGTCCTCTTGGCAGGACGGACAAGCCTTCTTCTCCTTCGGCCCCGCCGCATGCCCGCTCAATCCCTTAGGCGCGTATTCCTTGCAGCTGTAGCAGTAGTGTCTCTGATACTTCTCGATATGCTTCAGCGGCTCCCCGCACTTCGGGCAAGCATGAACCTCAGGCTTTGCGGTCGCAACGGCCTTCGCCTCGTCCGGCTTCCTGGCTTTCAACGGGTACTTCTTGCATGTGTAGCAGTAGTGCTCGTGATACTTCTCGATGTACTTCAGCGCTGATCCGCAGTCCGGACAGCTCGTGATGTCCGACGTCGCCTTCTCAACGCTGACGACGGGCTTCGGAGCAGCCTCCTTGGACGCATACTTCCTGCAGCCGTAGCAGTAGTGTCTTTGGTACTTCTCGATGTGCTTCAAAGGCTGACCGCAAGTGGAGCACATCTTGATCTCCACATGTCTCTCTGGCTTCGCCTCAACCAGCAGCTCAGGCTCGGGAACCGCAGGAGTATCCACTACGAGGGGAGCGGCTTCGGGTCTTGCCGTGATCGCTGGCTCAATGACCTCGGGCGCCGTCTCAACGACCACCGGAGGTATCGCCATCTCGATCAGCGTCTGAGCCTCGTTGATCGGCTTCTCCTTTTCCGGTTCAGATTTCAGGTCATCCTGGTAACTCTCGCACATGAAACAGTAGAGTCTGCCGTCCTTGAGGTTCTGGAGCGATGCGCCGCAGTTCTTGCAGATCAGTTCAGGCTCTTCGTCGAGATCGCGCAACTCCTGCGCAATGGCGGTCGCGGAATCCGACTTCGCGGGCTCGGGGGTGCAGACGTGCTCGTCCTCGCCTTCCTCGACGTACGTGTTGCAGCCATAGCAGTACCACTTCTCAACATGCTCGATGTAGAAAGGCTCATCACCACACTTCGGACACTTCGAGGATTCCATTTGTTTCCCGCTCCAGGGTCTGTCAGGCATTTGCCCGAATCACTGTAGATTCTACCGCTCTTGAGCGTATATGAACATGCTTTCGTGGGAATCATGCATGATAACACACTGGCCGAAGGGAATTCGTTGCTGGCTGTGCCCGGGCAAGAGGCCGTAGCGTACATGTAGCCGAGCTTGGCAAAATGCCTCCGTGTTATGGCCCTTCGGAAGACAAGCAAGGCAGGGTTGTGCTATGAGGGGCAAGAGAGGAAAAAGGGGCTTGAGAAGGGACTGTTCGGGAGGGATTGAAGGGCTTCCGCTTCAGCTGCTTATCATGGTGGTTGTCGCTGGGCTCGGCCTGACCATAATCATGGGCTGGATGAATTCCATCTCGGCACCTCATTCGATCGGTGAGGTGTTTGCGAGTCCAGCCGAGATATTCGTCCACGATGAGGACAAGGATGGACTGTACACGAAGACGGGAATCGTCATGACGGTAACGGTCACCGATCAAAGCGGAGACAGACTCGAGGGTGCGACGGTCATTCTCGAAGGAGCGAACATCAAGACCAAGGATGGCGGACCCGTCAGGGGAGTGACGGACTCCCATGGACAGGTCGTCCTGACGGGCCTGTCCGTGGAGAGCTTCGGGACCAAGCTCTCGACCGTCACGGTGACCGTGGCGAAGGGCGACTATGGGATCGATTCGAGCTTCGAGATACCAGTGATCCCGAGCTGATAGATGATGCGCCTGCGACATGATCGGTCAGGACTGGAATCGCTCCCGCTCAAACTGATGATAGTGGCGGTGGTCGCCTCGCTCTCGATAATCCCCGCCTCGGAAGCATTGGACAGTCTGCGAGTTCGGGACTTCGCGAGAAAAGCGGAGTTGCAGCTCGACCTGGTCATTGGGACAGCGCAGGTCGTGGGGATCGAAGGCCCGGGGAGCGTACGCACCCTGGATCTTGACCTTGATGGAGGAACCCGAATGCGATTCGCAAGTCTTTCCATAGGCGATCACAGAGGGGGGGCAAACATGTCATCGGTCATCCTGAGGTTCGTTGGGGGCGGATTAACGGTGCGCTCTGCATCCAACCCTCCTGTCTGGATGACCGGCCTCGATGGGGAGAGCCTGGTCATCGACACCCCGAGATTCAAGCTCACGCTGTCATGCGTGCTCGACAACAGGACATGCAGCATATTGCTGGAGGTTGCGTAGTGGATTTCGTCGTTTCGAAAGTGGCGATGTCCATCTGCGCGCTCATGGTCGTCGCGGTGCTCGCCGGAGTATTCGACAGAGATGCTTTCGTCGACAGAGACCATGAGCTCTCTGGGGTCCTCGACAGACTCTCTGGTCTCGTCGATAGGGCCGCCACATCGAGCTCGGAGTTCACCACGGGCTGGATAGTTCCTCTCTCGTTCGATGGCAGTTCCATCGTTGTTTCAATACGAGCTGGAGCTGTCTCCGCGGAGTCCGGCGGAAGAACCGCCATGTCTCAACCGGCGTGCGGCCTACACACTTGGACCTGGGACGGTCGAGGGCTGAATTCGAGCTCGATCTGCGAGATGGACAGATCGTCGCCACAATTGAGATTCGAATCCGGAATGACGATCCTCATCAGGACGATCCTGGTGACTCTCGAGAACGAGCCGAGGTACCTCGTCTTCGCGTCGCAGACCCTCTAGCTGCTCTTGCCGAACTTGGCAGCAAGGTCGGAGACGGCCTCGATGAAGACATCGACCTCTCCTGCCTCGTTGTATATGTACAAGGACGCGCGCGCACACCCATCTATGCCACGGGAATGGAAGTATGTGTGGCAGCAATGCATGCCCGATCTCATCATGATGTTGTTGGAGTTGTCCAGTATCATGGCTATGTCGTGTGCTGACAGCCCTTCGATGTTGAAACTGAATATACCACCTCTCACGTTCGGATCTCTGGGCCTTATGACGCTGACGCCTGGCACATCCACAAGAG
>JALHSX010000330.1 GCA_022865445.1 Thermoplasmata archaeon
ATAGACTGCGCAGTATCGTCAAGGTTCAGACCGGTAGCCAGATGCGTTGCCCCCCAGTCCTTCGCCGCTCGATTCATGGCTGCCCTCCTGAGGACACCACAGTAGCTGCAAGTCGCCAGCTGCCTGAAGGATTCTGCGATTTCGTCCATGGTCGTCCCGAAGAGCTCCTTGAAAGTAACAACCAAGTGTTCGACGCCGAGCTTCCTGCAGGTGCTCGCGACGATGGGTAGACTGGAATCCCGGTAGCCATCGATGCCTTCGTCGACGGTCAATGCGCACAGGTCCAGATCCTTTCTCTCGCCCAGGATCTTGTGCATCAAGTAGAGTGCGACCGTGCTGTCCTTGCCTCCCGAAACCGCGACGGCTATCCTTGCACCTCTCTCATTGAAGTCTATCTGTCTTCGCAGCTCGTGCTTGGTTCTCCTCTCGACGAGATCGCAGAAATGATCGCCGCAGAGATGGGCGCCACTATATCGTATGAACACTATTGATTTTCGTCTGCACTTGTCGCAGTTGACCACGCCGGCCAGATGCCGACACGAGCTATTTATTGCTTCTTTCTGGAGGCTGTGGCATAGGTATTTGTAAGGATAAGCCGGAACGCACAGCCAGTAGGTCGGATTCTTACCGTCAATCAGCAGGGATTGAGCCCGGACCTAACCCCCTTTCCTTTTTCCTCCCCTATGGTCTTTTCCGAGGCGCTACCTCGGGTTCATTCTCTGAAGGAATTTGAAGATTACAATTGCCACCAGCAGAAGTCCGATTCCCACTAACACCAGAGGAGCGAATCGGTGTAACACCCGCCATGCGATGGCTCCGATCAGAACGAGGAATACTCCAATGAATAATGCGATGACATCCTCACTATACTCGTCATTGTCTGATTCATTGGGGCTCATATTGACGTGTTCCTTCCTCGCGGACTACCCGTCTATGTAGTGACAATTCCGCAAAGGAATGGCTTTTCCTCCCCTATGGGCTTTTCCGAGGCTCAATCCCTGTCTACCATGAACGGTCTCTTTTCAAGCTGAAGATCGCTCCTGCGAGCCCTAAAGAGACCATTACTATGCCAAGTACAGAAACGAGGATGCCCGTCATTCGCACCGATTCGTACTCCCAAGTTTCCAGTCCAGGCGTATACGCTCCATAATTGACGGCGTATATCCCGATTGCTAAAGTCACTAGCCCCATGAATCCAAGAACGCCCAGCCATTCTCTCTTTTCTATCGCCAACCGAATCTCCATGCCTGCATCGCCTTTCCTCCCCTATGGTCTTTTCCAGGTTGGTCTACTTCAGTGCTTCTTGAATGATGCCTAGCAACGCATCTGTATTCGTCGCCGTACCGCAGTAGGCGCATCGAGTCAGACTCTCGGCTTTTGAGTTCTTGTCTATCGTCATGACAGCGCCACAGATACGACATTTGTACGGGACTGCGAAACCTCCTTCTCTTAGTTTGTCAAGAAGGTCGTTCAGATTGACAGATACATGCTTTATTGTTGTGCTGCCTGCCTCCTTTCGAGCCTTCCCTGCCTCTTTCCACATCCCAAGCGATTCGTATACTCTGGCAGCGTCCTCATTCCTACCAGCAAGCTCCAAGTTCTTCGCGTGAGTGAGATTGTCATTCCATGACAGAATGTCCTCATAGGCTCCACCCTCGACAACAAAAGGTCCGACTGGATTCACAGGACCTATGCGGTTCATGATCTTGGTCTTCAATTCTGGGTGTCTAGCAATGATGTCATTCACGTGAGCCTGTCTTCTACGCTCTTCAATGTATTTCTCCTGCGCAAGTTGCTGTTGATGCTTCTGCTGACACTCAACGCACATCGTTATTCCGTCGAGCATCCCCCTGACCGGCATGAACTTGCCGCACACAACGCAGGTCAGCGTTCTACCCGAGGACTGCGTGCCATAGGTCAGCCTAGTTCCACAATGCGAACATGCGATGCTGCCATATGGCATCGAGCGTCCACATCTTGGGCAATTCGCCATTTCCAATCCGACCTGCATCATGTCTAAGGGCTTAAGGGCTTTTCTTAGAAGGAGCCACGATCTCCTTCAGGCGGTGAGGTCTACAATCAATCTGCCGTCCTTGTCTAGAATCCCCAGAGCCCTCAGCAATGTGATGCCCGCATTCAGGTTCAATTGGTCTTGCTGTATCTTCACCGCCTTCTTCTGAGCCTTCGCAATCGTTCCTAGGACTGCAATCGCCTCTCTTTGCGCGTCAACAGCAGTCTGCAGCTTGTCCAACAACTCAAGGTCCTTTCTGCGTTTCAGATAGAGGCCAAGGACCGAGACACCTAGTGCTGCAATAGCCGCCCACGCCAGAATTGTTCCGTTATCGACCATTTTCCCACATCCTCAATCGCCCTTCCTCCCCTATGGGCTTTTCCGAGGCGAGGCACAAACTCCTTTCATTTGATGCCTAGAGACGCCCGCCGCAGGAACCACACTTCAGAGTTCCCTGTGGATTTAGAGACCCGCAGTAGCTGCACTTAATCAAGACTATCTCTCGTTCTCGGATGGTATGAATCTCACGCTCTCTGGGGACGTGAGTCTCTTGGTCTCGGGCGGTATGAGTGCCTAGGGCTCGGACTCTTCCTGCTTCCGTCCAGAGCTGCATATCTTCGAATTGACGTGCAGCACCCTCAAAATTCCCCGCCGTCTCGAAGTTAATGGCAACATTTGCCTTCTCTTCCCAATACTCAATGTCCTTCAATGCGGCACCATCGACGTAGAAATCATCCTTAGGCAGGTCAGAGAGGCTCAACCTCACAAGGACCATCCCATTTAGCTCTGGATGCCGCTGGATGATCTCGCGAACTCTCTTGCTTCTTCCCTTAACGAGTGCTGACTTCGCATCGTCAAGACAAGCGTCGCAGTTGTTGCACAGGTTGTCGGTCCTCGAATTCTTTGCACCGCAGGATGGACAAACGATTACTACGCCAGAAGGAAGGTCTAAGTAGTCTGGTGACTTCGTCATTGTGATTCGCGCCCCCGTCATCGTCTTTCCTCCCCTATGGTCTTTTCCGAGAATCATGGCGGACCGAAGGGGATTTCGACCCACTCTTCAACTCAGGAACGGGCGACGAAATGAAAGGGCTAACTACCCTTCCTTGGCCCTTCTTCCCTCTCCCCTGCCAATTGCTGAGCCAGGCCGACCGTCATCCTTCCATAGAATGCATACGCTTGGTCTGATTGCGATCCCTTTCTAATGTCGAGCAATGCTCTGATGGCAAGAGAGAAACTCCCCTTTGTCGTGAGGTAGCTGCTTGCTGCGAATGCCACAATCCAAATGAGGAGATTCTCTGTAGTGATGACCTCTGAAATCGTTTGGCTTCGGCTATCCCATCCCACATTACCATCATCAGAAACATACATAGTAGCTTCTCTTTCGGCCTTATATGCCTGGTAGACGCCTTTCAAATGGACGACTGCTTTGTCAAAGTCCTCTTTCACCTCGCTAAGTACCTGATATGACTGCGACTTGGGATCTTCAGTTCTCTGCATATCCAGGAACCAGTTCGCAACTGTCTCGAACATCTGACAGCAAAGGTCGCTGGCCAGACCTCCCTTCATCTCGTGGTCTCTGAAAAGATTCTCCGCAAGAACCCTGTCAGTCTTATCGTCTTCTGCTTTTGCTCCCGTCTGCCAGATTTTGAACATCTGTCCAGTTTCTTCAAGGGCTAGGAGAGTCAGGACATATGCTGGACGGACTGTGCCTGCTCTTCGGGTGGGGAGCTGAGTGGAAAGAGCCTTGCCCGATGCTGTAGACAATTTAAGTATGTGCTGGCTCAGCGTTTGACAAATCGCCTTTGCCTCTTCGATGCTACAATCTAAGTCATAGCTACTCATGATGTCGAACCCTTGTCCAGTCGGAGGTTATGCCGTACTGCATCCATAACTCGGAGTGAATGGCCTTTCCTCCCCTATGGTCTTTTCCGAGCCGAGGGTCAAGAGAAAGCTATCGTTTTATATGTCCGCACGAACCTGTTGCTTGGCATGGCACGAGGAATATGCGTTGGTTGTGGGAAGCATGCCGGTGGTTTCATGCAAACTGCTGGGCTGGTCTGTAATACGCAGGGGTGTCAAAACGCTGGGAAGTTATACTGTTACAGCTGCGTTCCCAAGCATCAAGGTCTCTTGTCCAGGACGCCAGTTTGTCCCCAATGTGGTCGAGCGATGAAACAATAGGTGAGTAGGCTGGCTTACTCATCTTCGGCATCATACAGAGGCGGTCTAGGGGTCCTGAAGATTGAGGGCGGGAACCTCATTTTCGTCAAGCGGAGCGGCATGGTCAATCCGAAGGACTATGTTGTCCAAACCATACCGATCAAGGCAATACGGTCAATGAGTGTTCAGGGCACAATGAAACGGGTCCTTGTGGTAATGGTGGACAGCTCAATGCATTCTGGAATTCCTCGCCATGAATTCTCCGTCACTTCTCCAGAACAATGGATCGGAGCTATTCAGAGTGAGATGAAGAAGGTCGCGGAGATTACTCAATCGCCCCAACCTACGTACATCAAGGAGGTAGTCCGAGAGATTGTCAAGTATCCATGCCCATACTGCAACTCTCTGATAGAGGTTACTTCCAGTCGTTGTCCGATCTGCGGAGCTCCTCAGAAGAAGTAGGTCCTTCGCCTTTCCTCCCCTATGGTCTTTTCCGAATACGCGATGCTCGAAGTGAATCGAGCCTTTGAGAGGGCTATGACCTCTCCGAGCGTCAATCCCCCGTTGATTGACCGAAAAGAAACTCCCCCTGGCTATGCTTAGATAGTTATTTGTAAGGATAGCGCATTCGAGAGAATGAGTCAAAATGCAGGATGTCTGGGTGGAGAAGTACAGGCCAAAGAAGCTCTCCGATGTGATTGGGCAGAGGAGCATAGTGGAGAGGCTTTCTGCCTACGTCAAGACGAGAAGCATGCCTCATATGATGTTTGCTGGTCCTGCGGGGTCCGGCAAAACGACTTGCGCAATCGCTCTCGCCCGCGAACTGTACGGGGACCAATGGCGCGACAACCTCATCGAGCTCAACGCTTCCGATGAGAGAGGCATCGACGTTGTGCGAGGGAAGATCAAGGATTTCGCACGCGCAGCTTCGCTCGGCCGAGCGGATTTCAAGATCATCTTCCTCGACGAGGCGGACTCGTTGACATCTGACGCACAGGCAGCGTTGCGACGCACGATGGAACGCAACACCCAGACGTGCAGATTCATTCTGTCGTGCAACTATTCATCGAAGATAATCGAACCAATCCAATCTCGATGCGCGGTCTTCAGGTTCAGACCGCTGAGCGAACTTGACGTGAAGTCATTCCTCAAGAGGATTGCGCAAGGAGAACACGTCGACATCACCGATGACGGCACACTCGCTATATGCGGGCTCGCAGGGGGCGACCTGAGGAAGGCTGCCAACATCCTTCAGGTCGCAGCATCGCTCGGAAAGCGCGTCGACCAGGATTCAGTCTTCGAGTCGACCGAGAACATCAGGCCCTCCGAGATCCAGGAACTGCTCTCAACCGCTCTCGGCGGTAATTTCACTGCTGCCAGGTCCAGACTTGACGAGCTCATTGCGAGACACGGTCTGTCTGGAGAGGACATCGTGGCGGGAATCCACCGGGCCGTATTCGAACTAGGTGTCAGCGAGGATGCCAAGATACGATTGATCGATCGCGTGGGAGAGGCCGAATTCCGGATGGTGTCCGGGGCAAGCGAGAGGATCCAGTTGGAGGCTCTTCTTGCGCACTTCGCGCACGAGGGCAAGAGACCGAAGTGAAAACGCTGGTGCGCAATGGTTATATACGGTATGTCTGTTTGAGGCGCAAGAGGACCGACAATGGCAAGGTTCCCGGAGGCCGAGGCGCGCAACTTGGTCAAGAAGATCTGCATGAACTGCAATGCTCGAAACGCCATAAGGGCGACGCGTTGCAGGAAGTGTGGCTACAAAGGCCTCAGGATAAAGACCCGAGAAACGAAGAAAACCTAGATCACCATCGTCCTCATGATTGTTCAATCACATCACCAAGCATAGCGGGTGCGTTCAAGAATCGTGAAAAGAAAAAAGGGGGTGGAGGAGACTCCACCGCAGTTGGGCATCACCCTTTGGTCACACCTTTCCTCTTCCTTCAAAAGAGTGTGTTTGCCAAAATGGCTCCCCCCAATCCATTCTACTGACCATAACCTTTCTGATGGTCAGATGCCAGATTGCTGCAATACTGCCACATCAGCAGCTCCAAAGTGGGCATTTCTCTAATAAGGATATCTTTAATTGAAATACGCCAATCTACCTCCTCGCATGTGGAAGTTCCTCGAATCCGAGATGCTAGTAATCCTGGGCCTTGCGGAAGATGCGACAAGGACCGATGCTCAGATCGCAGACATCTACAGCCTGAAGAAGGGGACCGTTGCTTCAATCCGTCGGAGGCTTCTTGATGCTGGCGCCATCACCTTCGTGAACGTGCCAGCTTTCAACAAGCTCGGCTGTGAGATGATCGGGTTTCATATGGGCACTGCCGAACCTACCGAGCGAGTCGACGCCAGAGCCAACAACTACATCGAGTTCTCCAACAAAACCCCGCAGCTGTTCCATGGTTTGACCGGCGGGAGCTCAGTTGTCTTCTATACAGCGCTGAAGAACGCAACCGAGTACGATGAGCTCGTCCAGAACCACAACAGGTTCTTCAGCGGACCTAGACGGGAGTCCAAAGCAAGAATGGTCAGCTCGGTCTTTCCATTCGCTCTAACCAAGGTCAACCTGGTCCCCAATTTCGCGCCAATAGTCCACAGATTCTTCCAGTTGGATGTTCCGCCCCCGAAATGCTCTGCTCCGGTCTCAGCTGAGGTAGAGTCTCCGGACCTCAGCAAGACCGAACAAACCACTCTCGTGGCGCTGGTAGAGAATCCACGCGCGTCAGATAGGGAGATCGGGGCAATCGTCGGCCTTTCAAGACAGGCGATAACCAGGATCAGAAACAAGCTGCTCGAAGAAGGAATTTGCAATCCTGTATGCCTGCCGAGTCTCTACAAGTGGGGCTTCGAGATATGCGCCGTCGCTCACACCAAGTTCAACATGGAAATGCCCTGGGAAAAGAGACTGAAAAGTCAGCCGAAGGAAGTCTTGGAGCTGTCTTTCTACACGCTTTCAAAAGCCGATGAGGGGGTTGCCAACTACATAATCGCCAGGTACTCGGATTACTCTGCCCAACTCCAAGGCATACTCGCTTGGTATCACAAGGCCAGAGCCTTGGATGAGACGCCTGACATCACGCTGTTTTCGCTTGAAAGGTCGACGGAACTCAGGACTTTCGAATTCGGTCCCGCCGTTCGGCATTTGATGCTCTCTTGATGGTCTGGCATAAACATTCAAGGGCAACATATAAAAACCATCCAGCGCATACTGACCACTGGTGATATTATCAAGGTAACACCAATGATGGCTAGCAGATGGGTAAAAGCGGTCTTCCTTGTGATCCTTGGAATCGTGATAATGCTCTACGCGGACAAGTTGGTCAATGATCTTAAGTCATTTATGCAGGAGGCCAATTTCGATGTCGCCTTTACCGGGACTTGGGATTTGTTGACAATCCTGTTGTGGGTCCTAGTGCTGTGGTTGTTCGTCGACGCTGCTCTCATAATTGCTCTCAGTTTCTCTGAGCATCGGTTCACGCTTCTGGATTTAGCCAAGCGCCTTGATGCAATCGATAAGAAATTGGGGATTGCCCAGCCAAAGGGAGCCGCTCAATCTTCGGATGTCGATACCGGCCTAGAGGACGTCGTCGAAGAAGAGGTGCCGCCGCCTCCCAAGGAGTGAGCTCTAGTCCTTCTTTGAGACTTCGTCTCCTTTGGCGGCGTCTTTCTTTGCGCTCTTCTGAGCCTTCTTTGAGACTTCGTCTCCTTTGACGGCATCCTTCTTTGCGGCCTTCTCAGCTTTCTTTGGGCAGCTCATGTTGAGGCATAGGGTCCATCTCCCCCTATTCTGCATGAGTATCTGGATGGTTGGGGAACCGCATGCGTCGCAGACCTGTCCTGTCGGGACGACTCTGCCCTGCTGCGGAAGCGGGTACATCACCTTGCAGTTCGGGTAGTTGGAACATCCTGCGAATCTCTTCCCCATCCTGGACTGTATGACTCTGAGATCTCCTCCACAAGAGGGGCATTTGCCGACGAACCTCTCCTTGAGCGCTCCAGCACATGTCGGATCTATGCAGACTGTCACCGGTGCCTGCCCTCTGGCGACGGTCTTCACTTTGGGTGCACCGCAGACCGAGCACTTCACATCAGTGGCGAGAACCAACATTCCAATTGGCAGTGGATAGGTGTTTCTGCATTCTGGATATCCGGAGCATCCAGCGAATGTGCTTCCATTCTTCATCCTGATCTGGATCAATTGGCCTGTCCCGCATTTCGGACAGGTTCCCAGAGTGTGCTGCTCTCTGAGGGCCTTTCTTATGTGCTCCCCTATCTCCTTCTTGTGCTTCTCGAGGACGTTCATGATGTCCTCAAGCATCGCTTGGCTCTCCTCGACGACCTCATCCTGCTGGAGCTCGCCAGCAGCTATCATGTCCATGTCGCTTTCGAGGTGTGATGTCATCTTCGCGCTCGTGATGTCGTTCGCGTGCTCTTCCAGCGCAGAAATGACCGCAACGCCACTCTCTGTCGGTTCGATGATCCTAGTTCCTTTCGCGAACCTTCGGTCATATAGTTTCTGGATAGTCTCGTGCCTCGTGCTCTTGGTTCCCAGGCCGAGGTCCTCCATCTTCTTGATCAGGGAGCCCTGGGAGTATCTGTCTGGTGGCGTCGTCTTCTTCTCGGTGGATTGAATCCTCAGAACCTCAACGGTGTCTCCGACTTTCAGTTGAGGCAGGTTGACCTCGGTCACCCTGTAGTATGGATAATACTTCCTCCAACCCGGCGAGATGATTCTGTAGCCTTCCGACGTGAAAGGCTCCCCACCTATGTCCAGCTCAACAGGAGTCGTCAATGACTTGCAGGGGGGTGCGAGAGTGGCGAGGAATCTTCTCACGACAAGTTCGTACACGTCCCAGTGGTGCCCCTTGAGTTCGCCCTTCTTCGCTGCTTCTACTGGGTGAATGGGCGGGTGGTCAGTGGTGCTCTTCTTCCCTCTCGAGGGTCGTAGACTCTCCTGGGAGAGAATTTCCTCCGCCTCTTTCGCGAATTCAGACCCCCTGAGCTTCTCGAGTATCGTTCTCAGGCTGAGCGAAGGCGGGTAGACGGTGTTGTCCGTCCTCGGGTATGAGATGTAGCCATCGGTGTAGAGGTCCTCGGCGATCTTCATTGCCTGAGATGGCGAGAGGCCGAGTTTGTTCGCCTCCATGAGGAAAATCGTAGTGCTGAACGGCCAAGGAGCCCATTCGTTGTTCTCCTCTTCTTTGAATTCCTTGACTGAAGCCATCTTTGCCGATTTCGCTCTCCCGAAAGCAGCCTGCGCTGTCTCTTTGTCGAGGAATTTCCCGTTCTTGTGCGAAGCTTTGAATTCCGAATCCTTCTTCAGGTCTGCAGTGACTAGCCAATAGGGGATTGGATTGAACGCTTTGATCTCCCGTTCCCTGTCAACGACGAGTGCGAGCGTCGGGCTCTGGACGCGCCCCACCGAGAGGAAATCCTTTCCTAGCTGACCGGAAGCTAGCGAGATGAACCTGGTCAATGAAGCTCCCCAAGCCAGGTCGATGAGTTGCCGGGTTTCGGCTGCGGATGCAAGGCGATAGTCGACCTCGGCCAACTCCGTGAATGCTCTCTCGATCTCGCCTTTCGTCAGCGCGCTGAAT
Source organism: Thermoplasmata archaeon (assembly GCA_022865445.1). Taxonomy (GTDB): domain Archaea; phylum Thermoplasmatota; class Thermoplasmata; order UBA10834; family UBA10834; genus COMBO-56-21. The sequence goes on from JALHSX010000330.1 coordinate 9,790, forward strand.
TTCGCCCTTCGCTTCGGCTTGTCTACCTGAGCCTCTTCGAGTGCCTCAACCCCAATCAGCTCCCCCTCTCGATCGTAGTCGGTTGCGATGATTACTTCGTCCGCCGACTTGGACAGGTCTTTCAAGGCGTTCATTATCTTCTTCGCCGTCGGATCCACTTTCTTCTCAGGTTTCGCATAAACTAGGTCCTTCGGTGGGATAGCGTTCCAGTTGTTGTACTTGTCTGGATAGTCCAGGACTATGATGTGTCCTCTGAGTCCCAACACGAAGTACTCGTCGGGTCCTTTGGTGAATGTCAGAACAGGAACGCCTGCGACAGAGCGACTCTTATGCGTGTTGTCGGAGAGTATGAGTGCGATCCTCCGCGCG
>JALHSX010000331.1 GCA_022865445.1 Thermoplasmata archaeon
GGAGGCAGGGGAGGACAAGCGCGACCCGATGGACTTCGCGCTTTGGAAGGCCGCGAAGCTGGGCGAGATCTCGTGGGACAGCCCTTGGGGAAAGGGTCGACCTGGCTGGCATATCGAATGCTCGGCCATGTGCCTAAAGCACATCGGGAAGACTGTCGACATCCACGGAGGAGGCACTGAACTCGTCTTCCCTCACCATGAGAACGAGATACTCCAATCCGAGGCTTACAATGATGCTCCGTTCGTAAGGTACTGGATGCACAACGGGCTTCTCACTATAGACCAGGAGAAGATGTCCAAGTCGCTCAAGAACTTCTTCCTGATCAAAGATATACTCAAGAAATACTCGCCCGAGGTCGTCAGGTTCTACATCCTCAACGCGAGCTACAGACAACCGCTCGACTACACGGAGATATCACTGGCAGAGACAGGAAAAGCGCTTGAGAGGCTGCAGACGACCTACGATGCCTTGGCGGCTGCTGGCAAGTCCGCAACAGGCGCGGAGGATGCGAAGGAACTCTGTGACAAGTCCTGGAGGCAGTTCGAAGAGAGGATGGACGACGACATCAGCACCCGAGAAGCCATTGCTGTAGTCTACGATCTATCTCGAGAGGTGAACAGGCTCCTGGGAGAGCGGAAGCTCAGCAAGAAGGGCATCGATAACCTCCTCGAGACATTCAACAGGATCAACAACCTGCTCGACGTTTTCCACACCGAGCGAAAAGCGGAACCTGCCGGCGATGTGAACATCGATCGACTCGTGAAGGCGAGAGAAGATGCGCGCAAACGGAAGGACTTCGCTGAGGCGGACAGGATCCGGAAGGAACTCGGGGAGATGGGCATCGAGGTCCAGGACACCAAAGATGGTGCCGTATGGAAGCGAAAGTAAGGCCCGAGATGGCCCGTAGGAAAGCAGAGCTCCTTGCAGGTGGAGCGGTCAGAATCCCCAAGGATTTCAGGCTGCCGTTCCTCCCGAGCAGATCGACTGCAGGGCCCGGTGCTGGCTCGGTCGGCGTTGTCTTCGCCTTCGGCAACACGAGAGCCAAGAAACCCATCTCGAGAGACGCGGGCGAGTTCGAACTAGTCAAGAGAGGCCAGCACCTCGCCATTCTGAGGAATGGCGAAGTCCTAATCGACAACGTCGAGCTCGTCCCGACCCTCCTCCACGCGCCATTCCAGGCGTTCGTTAACATCGACCATGCGTGCGTGCTGAACTGCAAGTTCTGCGCCTCCCCAAGACTTGGCCAGAACCTCACGAAGGAACTCACCGATGACAAGATAGTCGCGATGATAGAGGACGCATCCAAGAAGAAGGATTTCAAGTCGGTGGCATTCACCAGTGCTGTTCCTGAGTCACCGTCCATGACAGCAAAGAGGATGGCGGGTCTGGTACGAAGAGTGAGGAAATTGCTTCCGGATGCGCCAATCGGCGTCGAGCCATATGCCACCAGACCGGACGAGGTCGATATGCTGGCGGAAGCTGGCGCAGACGAGATCAAGCTCAACATCGAGTCGTTCGACCGGGACATCTTCGAGAAGGTGTGCCCAAACAGAGACTACGATCACATACTTCATGCGATCAACCATTCCTGCGAGGTCTTCGGCAGGAACAAGGTCTGTTCGAACATCATCTTCGGCCTGGGGGAGACGGACGACAACGTTCTCGAGGGGACGCGAGTGCTCGCGAACATGGGCGCGGTCGCGACCCTCAGGGCGCTTAGAAGGAACGAGTACAACATGGCGGAGTTGGAGAAAGCCCTTGGCTCTCTGGAGCCAGTCACCGCCGAGCGCATGCTGACGCTTGCGAAGGAGCAGAAGAAGATACTGAAGAGCCACAAGCTCACGCCGCTTGCCTTCAGAACGATGTGCCACACATGCTTGTCGTGTGATCTCGTGCCCTTTTGGGACGTCTGAGTTCATCTGTGCGTGAACACGCATCTGACTATCGGCGCGGACTCCTCAACTCTGACGAAGGCAAACCGCTCGAGTTGAACAACCTTCCCTTTGGCAGCGGCAAGCAGCGGCTCCGCTTTGCCCTTCTTCGTCGTCCCATCCGGCATGAGCACGATGGCATCGTACGAGGACATCGGAGCCCAGTGGATGATCGAGACCCCGTCCTTGAGAATGCTCAGGTCATTGCCGATGTAGTGCGCCTTTCCATCCTTGAACTCGACATTGCAGAGATCCTTCAATCTCAACCTCGTGTCTCCGGACGGCACATCGTCACGGCCGATGAACAGTGACGGTTCAGGTCCTACCTTGATCTCCCTGATGCCACGCTCAGGGTGCTCCGGATGCGAAGGCGACTTTCCGACGAGGTCCGGTGCGCCCTCGATCTTGATCTTCACTGGATCGTTGACGAAGAAGTATCGGTTAGCGCCATCGTCAATGAGTTCGCGATTGAATGAGTAAAGGGTCTTCCACGAGAACTGGATGTCGACGGCCTTGATCCCAGTCTCGATCCAGTAGCGCCTCAGGGATTCGGGTCTTATCCCGCGCCTTTTCAGAGCCCTAAGGGTCCCGAGCTGCGGGTCGTCCCAGCCAGTGTAAAGCCCTTCCTTGATACCCGCGGCCATCTTGGAAGTAGATAGCTGAGCATCCTCGATGGAGATCCTTCCATAGTGGATATAGACCGGCTTCTTCCAGCCAAAGTAGTCGAAGAGGTATTCCTGCCTGAAAGTGTTGTTCAGGTGGTCCTTCCCCCTGAGAACATGAGTGAGATCGAGCATGTGGTCGTCCACTGCGACCGCCAGGTTCATCAAGGGGTACACGCGGTATTTCGTGCCAGTACGTGGATGTGGCGTATCGTCTATCCTGAGGCCGACGAAATCCCTGATGGCAGGGTTGGGATGAGCGAGATCCGTCTTCACCATCAGCGACGCCTCCTCGGGCTTGTAGGAGCCGTCGAACATCTTGTCCCATCTCACCATCTGCTCTGACAGAGGCTGCTCTCTGTGCGAGCAGGCCTTCTTCTTGTTCTTCAGCTCGCGCCAATCATCAGGCTTGCAGGTGCATACATACGCCTTGCCCATCCCGAGCAGCTTCTTTGCGATGTCGTAGTATATCTCGAACCGATCGCTCTGGATGATGGTCTTATCGATCCTGACTCCGAGCCAATCGAAATCCTCTGGGATGGTATCGTAGCCGGTTGGATCGATCCTAGCAGGGTCCGTGTCCTCGAACCTGTTGTAACATATCCCTCCGTATCTCTTCACATACTCGTCATTGAGTATCGCCATCCTGCTATGGCCGACATGAAGCGGACCTGATGGATTGGGAGCCATCCTCATCCTCACCTCGCCGGTGACGTCTTTCAGATCCGGGAGACCCATCTCTCTGTGCTTCACTTCCTTGACAAGCAGTTCAGGAGCTAGCCCCTCGAGGGCATTCCTCTGGTCCTCGGGCGACATCTTGTTGACTTCGCTGATGATGGACTTCGCGAATCCAGAGACCTCCTTCGCTTTGGGCCTCAGCTCAGCATTCTCTGCCATGACCTTCCCGAGCACTGCGCCCATGGTCGCCTTGCCCTCGAACTGAAGGGCATTTTGCAGAGCATATTTGCGGATGACTTGCTCTAGATCCACGGTCGACTCGATTGACTGGTCAGTATAAATAGATTTGAGATGGACGGACGAGCTGGAACAATTACGAAAGGATAGAAATAGCCAGTTGGGCATGCATCAGACAGGTGGTCGTCTGTCTGTCAGAGAGCTGCTGACCCAGTTCAAGGAAACCATAGTCATCAAGGGGCACGTCTCAAGAGAGCTTGAGCTCACAAAGACCCTCTTCAAAGAGAAGACGAAACCGGTGCTGTTCGAGAACCTTGACGGATACAGAGCTGTAGGCAATCTGTGGTCTACAAGGGAAAGGATTGCTCAAGCGATGGGCGTCACGTCAGTGGAACTCACTGCGAAGATGATGCAGGCTATGAGTTCACCTTCACAACCACAGGAGGTCGAGAACGCACCCTTTGACAAGAATGTGTTGACAGAATTCGACCTCAGAGAATCTGCGATTCCAAAGTTCTACCCCACCGACGGAGGCCGGTTCGTCACTGCAGGTGTGGTCATAGCTGAGCACGACGGGATCAGGAACATGTCGTTCCATAGACTCATGCTGATAGGCGAGAATAAGTTTGCCATGAGAGTTGTGCCCAGACACTTGTATGCTCTTCACAAGAAGGCCATGGCCAAGGGCGAGGACCTCAAGATCGCTGTCGCAATAGGTCTCTGCCCCTCGATCATGCTCTCCGCCGCCATGAACCTGGAGTTCGGCAAAGACGAGCTGACCGTCGCCAACTCTCTGAGACAACTCTGTCTCGGAGAGCCGGTCTGCGTTCGCAAAATCAAGAGCGGGCTTCTGGTCCCGGCGTTCGCGGAGTATGTGTTCGAGGGCAGAGTGACGAAAGAAACCCACGATGAAGGGCCGTTCGTGGACATCACTGGCACGATAGACCCGATAAGGAAACAGCCGGTCGTCGAGATCGACAGGGTGTACCATCGCGACAATGCAATCCTCCAAATCATTCTTCCTGGGGTCGATGAGCACTACCTCATGATGGGGATGCCAAGGGAGCCAGTCATTCAGAGAGCGGTCGGTCTTGCGGTCCCCGAGGTACACGCCGTTCGTCTGACCGAGGGGGGATGCTGCTGGCTGCACGGAGTAGTGTCCATAACGAAACAGAAGGATGGAGACGGAATCAACGCGATAATGGCCGCACTTGGAGCCCATCCGTCCATGAAGCTTGTGACCATCGTCGACGGCGACATAGATGTGTTCGACGATCGAGAGGTCGAGTGGGCCGTTGCGACGAGATTCCAGGGCCACAAGGGTCTTGTAGTGATCGAGAACGCCAGAGGGAGCAGCCTCGACCCGAGCGCTGACGAGACCACCACGAAGGTCGGCATCGATGCGACGAAGCCAATCGGCGGAGAGGGGTTCGAGAGGGTCAAGCCTGTCTGAGACAATGCCAGGGAGTCCTGGGACGTGGCAGTACTAGGCCCTGCAGTTAGGGCAAAATGCTTTAATATGGTCCCGTCCTAAATCAACCAGAGGCAACTAGATGATCACAGTCACGCCAAAGGCGGTAGAGACGATCAAGTCCATCGTGAAGGAAGCCAAGAAGAATGATCCAATCAGGATATTCTTCGGCGGGTACGGATGCTCGGGCCCTGCCTACATGATGGCCTTCGACAAGAAGAAGGAAGACGACATTGAGGTCAAGGTCGATGGCTTCAACCTGATTTACGAGAAGGAACTCGATTCAGATATCAAGGAAGCAGTCGTCGATTCGATTGACACGCCGGAAGGCCCCGGAGTCGTAGTTCGCGTGAAGTCGGCGAACCCGTCTGCGTGCAGCTCCTGCGCCGGCTGCCACTAGATTCGCCGGCCTGAGAGAAAAGATTCATACTCTAGGTCTGTTCTCAATGGCTCGTGTTCATTGAGCACGAGCTCATCAAACCCTCCAGTGTCGAGCAGAGAGATTATCAGACGAACGTCGCAGCGGCTGCTATGAAGGAATCCACGCTTGTGGTCCTCCCAACTGGCATGGGCAAGACGATCGTCGCTCTGATTGTCGTAGCAGACACTTTACTGAAGAAGAACGGCAAGGTGCTCTTCATGGCTCCGACCAGACCCCTGGTCCAGCAGCATGCAGGTTTTCTCAAGAAGTATCTCCTGAAGTTCGAGCCTGCCATGTTCACAGGTGAGAACCCGCCAAAGCAGAGGGCGGCGACCTGGAACGAGAGCCGGCTTGTGGTCTCAACTCCGCAGGTCATCGAGAACGATCTGAATGAGGGAAGGATAGACCTCAAAGAGGTCGATCTGATCGTGTTTGACGAGGCTCACAGGGCTGCAGGAGACTATGCCTACGTATCGATTGGCAAGTGCTTCTCCGGCCTTGCGCTCGGTATGACCGCCTCGCCTGGCTCGGAAGTTGCGAAGATTGCTGAGGTATGCGAGAACCTCGGCATCACGAATGTGGAGATCAGGTCCGAACTCGACGAGGACGTAGTGAAATACACCCAGGATGTCAAGACCGACTACGTCGCGGTGAACGTCCAGGAGGGGATGTCGAGGATAGTCTACCTCCTGAAGCAGATATTCGATGAGCAACTGACTAAACTGCGTGGCTGGGGATTCTTGGATCCCAAGAAGCCGGCCACGACGAGAGACCTCCTGGCAGCTGGGAACATCATACGCGCACGCCTGAATTCGGGGACGAACTCGTTCTCGTTGTTCAAGGCTGCGAGCACGCAGGGACTAGCGATGAAGGTCAACCACGCGGTCGAGCTCGCGGAGACTCAGGGGAAAGGAGCCCTCGAGAACTACTTCGACAAGATCGTGAAAGAAGGGAGCGGGAAAGGAGGTTCGAAGGCGTCCAGGGACCTGGTCAAGGATGCCCGATTCCAGCAGGCAAGAACCCTTCTGTACGGCATGGAGCTGGACCATCCGAAGCTGGAGAAGCTGGTCCCGATCCTGAGGCAGCAGTTCCTTGCCAAGCCGGAGTCGAGGATCATAGTCTTCACTCACTACCGGGACACTTGCGACATCGTGACCCAGATGTTCGAGAAGATAGAAGGTTTCAGGCCAGTCAGGTTCGTAGGCCAAGCGACCAAAGGGGAGGACATCGGCCTCAACCAGAAGGAGCAGAAGGAGATCATAGAGAAGTTCCAGAGCGGCAGCTTCAACATCCTCGTCTCGACATCCATAGCCGAGGAAGGATTGGACATACC
>JALHSX010000003.1 GCA_022865445.1 Thermoplasmata archaeon
GACTCTTCTGTGACCTTCATCACCGATGCGACCGAGTACAAGGCCGGCGACATGATGGTGATAAGCGCAACAGTAACGTACAATCACACGAGCGATCCAGTCAAGGGCCTTACCGGTGTCGTGTTCTGGCTCGTAGACCCTACCACGAAGCTAGTGATTGCGAACTCCAACAGCTCGGCAATGACGACTGACCCAGACGGATCCATCATCGTCCTACTGAGGATACCTACCAATCTTCCCACTGGCTCGTACCAGGTGCGCGCGGTCGTAGGCCCGCAGAGCCACGACAGCGAAGCCACAGTCCATGTCAGTGCTGCCGTGGCGGGCGGCCTGTTCCCGCTGTGGGTCTGGATATTGATAATCGTGGCTGTCGTGGGTGTGGTTGCAGGCTTCTTCGCGTACACCTACATCTACGGGCTGGGCAAGCTGGTCGAATGCGGCGAGTGCGGCGCATTCATACCCGCTGCTAGCAAGAGATGCCCGAAGTGTGGAGTCGAGTTCGAGGCCGGTACCATGAAGTGCTCGGAGTGCGGCGCATGGATACCTGCTGAGTCCGCGGAGTGCCCGAACTGCGGTGTGAAGTTCGTCGGCGAGGCCGAGGAGGAAGCGGACTACACGGAGCGCATGAGGAAGGAGTACGACGACATGGTCTCCAAGTACCGCGAGCTCGCCAAGCCGGAGCTGGGCAAGAAGTTCAGCGAGAAGGCGTTCGAGGCCTGGTGGATGGCGCAGCCCGGATACATCGCCTTCGAGGACTGGCTCGCCAAGGAAGAGGAGAAGAAGAAGGAAGGCCCGACCCCGTGCCCGGTCTGCGGCACGCTGAACCCGAAGGAGGCCACTGTGTGCCACAAGTGCGGCACCGTGTTCGGAGCCGCAAAGGCAACCCCGGCCGAGAAGAAGGGTCCGCCGCCCGCAGCTCCGCCAGAAGAGAGAGGGGTCCCGCCAGCGGAGGAGAGACCAGCTCAGGCAGGTGCGCCGCCGGTCGTAGCCCCGAGGATGGTCATCAGAAGGCCGATCGACCGCAAGGTCGTGCCCAAGAAGATCATCAAGACGCCTTTGGGCACCGAGGAGAGAGGGAGCGAGGAGAAGGAAGAAGACAACCAGTAGACCCCCCTGCCCTCAAACCCCAGAAAACCATTTTCCATGTTTTCCATTTCTTTCTTTGTGTGGCATTCTCCAGCTTCACTCGGAGAGTAGAATATGGAGGATTGCCATGCGTGAACCTCGTGGGGACACGCATGCAAAGAAACCAAGTTGTCAGAACCATGCTTGATCATAGGTCGGTGAGGAAGTACCTGCGGAAGGCGCCGTCCGATGAGGTCGTTGGAACGGTCGTCAGGGCAGGCCAGCAGGCACCGTTTGCGTCGCAGATGTACAGCATCCTGTTATCGAGGAAGGCTGCGCGGAACCCTTTCAGAGCCCCTCTGCTCTTCACGATATGCGTCGACTCGCATAAGTTCGAGACGATCATGGCCAGGAGAGGGTGGAAAATGGTCACGAACGACCTGACTCTCTTGTTCTTCGGGATCGAAGATGCCTCTTTGATGGCCGAGAACATGGTCGTAGCCGGCAGGAGTCTGGGCCTGGGGAGTTGCTTCCTGGGATTCGCGATGTACCAGGCGGATAAGATCGCAAAGCAGTACGAGCTGCCAAAGAGGGTCTTCCCGCTCGTGCAGCTGGCGATGGGCTACCCTGCCGAGGACCCGCCGCCCAGGCCGCGGTATCCGATGGAATTCACCCTGTTCGAGGACAGGTATCCTGAACTTAGTGATGATATGATCACGAGGGCCATGGATCAGATGGATGAAGGCTACCTCGCGCAAGATTACTACCGCAAGAATAAGGCGAAGATCAGGCTGGAGAGAGGCCGCAAAGAAGCTTACGGCTACGGCTCATACAGTTGGACGGAGCACATCTGCAGGAAATGGGGCCAGTGGCATCCAAGATCGACGGAGCTGGTGAAGCAGCTGGAGCTTCGTGGCTTCAAGATCTCGTGATGCTGCCTCAGAGAGCAGTTCTGGAATCGAACGAGCGAAGATGAATCCAAGATTCGACAGCCTCAGATCTTCTCCGCGCCCTCGGCCAGCTTCGCCCGGACCTCTCTCATGACCTTCTCGGGGTCCTTGTAGTAGGCCGAGATGATCGTGGCGACCTTGCGATGGCTGTCCATGCCGATCTTCTTCATGTACTCGAGGATGTCCACGCGCCTCTTGATCTCCCTCTCCATCTCCCTGGGAGACCAGTTCCTGGCCATCCTAACCTTCTCGTACACGTAGCTGTGGCCGCTGTAGTTGAAAGTGTCATCCGCGGGGTTCCACGTGTATACCGAGTTGGTGATCAGCTCGTTCGTCTCGGGGTCGATGCCCACGATCTCCGTAAGCGACTTCACGCGTCTGGTCATCTTCGTGCCCACCTTGACCTGCGCCTGGAGCATCACCACGTTGAGCGCGGTTATCAGTGCCCTGGGCAGGTTGATCGGGTCGTTCTCCATCCTGTGGACCATGGCTTGGACGTCCTCTGCGTGGAATGTCGAATAGCATGTCTTGCCCGTGGCCATGGCTTGGAACACGACATACGCTTCCTTGCCTCTGACCTCACCCACCATCAAGTACTGGGGTCTCTGCCTCATGGCGGATGTGAGCAGGTAGAACATGTCTATCTCGCCTGCGGCTCGGCCGGTGTAGGCGTTCTTCCCGCCGAACCCCTCTCTTGTGAGGCCTGGGACCCAGTTCTCGTGTGGCAGGTTCAGCTCCCTGGTGTCCTCTATCGAGACGATCTTCATCTGCGGCGGGATGAAAAGCAGTACTGCGTTGAGCGTTGTGGTTTTGCCGCTAGCCGTGCCTCCGCACACTAGCATGGACTGACCGTGTTCGATCGAGAGCCAAAGATACGCCATCATCTCCGTGCTCATCGTCTTGAACTTGAGCAGGTCCAGAGGCGTGAAGGGGTTCTCCTTGAACCGCCTGATGGTGAAGGAGGAACCTCTCTTGGTCACATGCTTGCCGAGGGTGGCCTGCAACCTCGAACCGTCCGGGATGGTCGCGTCGAGCATAGGGCTCGCGACCGAGATGTGCTTGCCACATTTCTGCGCCAGCCACACGACATATCCATCAAGCTCGGGCTCCTTATCGAATCTGAGGTTGGACCTGATCGAGCCGTATTTCCTGTGATAGATGTAGAATGGTACTCCTACGCCATCGCAAGAGCAGTCCTCGACGTTCGGGTCCAGCATCATCACGTTGATGACGCCATAGCCTACGAAATCCCTGAGGACATAGTATATGACCTTCTCCTTAGAGATCGGGTGGAGCGTGATGCCAAGCTGGACCATCAGTCGCTCGGCTATGTGTCTTAGGGTCTTCTCCTTCTCACCGGCCTTGCTATCGGTCATCCTCTCAACAGAGGCGACGAGCGTCTCTTTGAGGAGTGAAAGCACATCCTTCTCATCTTCCAAGAGCTTCGGCTCGATCACTTCGTAGAGGTACTCGTTTGTCTTGTTGTCGTACTTGATCCTGACATACGTGTAGTTCTGCTTTATCGGGAGCAACTCGACTTCATCGATGTTGGGTTCGGATATCTTCGGGATGTCGGTGATCCTCGACATGTCCATGCCGGACTCGCTCTTCGAGAGCGTGACGAGCATCGGCTTGGGCTTCAGCTTGAGAAGGAAGTTGTAGTATGCGGACATGAATCCTGGCCCTTTCTTCTTCTCCCCCTTCTCGGGCTCCTCCGTACCGGCCTCGGCCGGCATCCTAGGTTGCGCGGTCTCTGTCATCTTGATCACCCTATAATCCTGAGCGAGATGAAGCCCAACACTAGCATGATGAAGCTGTGCTTCATCCCCATCGGTATGCTTCCGTTCGAGATCACTCCCGCAAGCAGTCCGTCACCGATTGCGTGAACGACGACCGAAAGCAGGAATATGAACGAGATCGTTGGTATGATGTCGACCTGGATGCTGACGCCAGGTATCTCGCCGACTCCCTGCTTCGCCGCGGCCTCGCTGACCTGCTTGCCGGCCATCTCCATCTTCGGCAGGAACTGTCCCTGCAGGATCAGGATCGTGGCGATGAACACGAAGAATGAGATGTACACGACCAGGACATACGTCTGCATGGTGACCGCTCTCTCCTCCTGCGTAAGGATGGTCTCCTTGGCGTCGTGCGAGACCATGCTCAGCACGTCCGCGACGTTCCCTCCGGCATCGTTTGCCTTCATTATGATCAAGGCCATTCTGTTGACGAGAGGCGTCTTGACCCTCTCGGAGAACAGCTTGATCGCCTCAGATGCGGGGACACCCCATTCGATCTGTGCGGACATCTTCTTGATCTCTGGAGTCAGCCTGCCATATCTGCCTGACGAAGCGATCACTATCGCATCTGCCAGTGTCATGCCGAACCTTCCAGCTTCAGCGACGTCTCTCAGGAAATCGGGCAGTCTGGTCTCGATCTCCCTTATGTGCTTCTGCTTCTTGCTGACGTAGAATCCGTACGGTCCGATCAGGGCCAGTGCCGCGAAGATCGCATAGTCGACCGGCTCCAAAGGCAGGTTGACGCTTCCGATGCCGTCTAGGATCGCCATGAATATGAACACGGCCATGATGCCGATTGATGCGCCAAGCAGCCTATTCGTCAGGTCAACTTTCTCGGTTGCGAGTATCCTCTTGAGCGCCTTCTCCCTTTCCTGGTCGCTCTTCGGTTTCGGAGGCATCTACATCGCACTCTCCTTTGACATGTTCCAGATGACGAATATGAACCCGAATTGGGAGATTGGAATCATCCCCAGAACGACTACGTAGAGCATCATCACCATGAACGCTGGGTCGCTGCCACCGACTATCGCCATGATGGCCATGATGAGCACAAGGAACAGGGGGAATGCGACCACGACTGTGACGAACGACTCTGCTAGCATACCCAGAGTCTCCATCTGGGACTTGAGCTCCAGCTTGTTCTCCTTCTGGTACTCGTCCGCCTTCAGCAGGAAATACGGTTTCAGCTGGCCGCCTGAGGTGGATGTCGTTATGACCCCTTGAAGGAAGTCCTGGAACTTCGAGGACGGCGATCTCCTCGCGGCCTTCCTGATAGCCGTCAGGATATCGGACCCGAGAAGCTCCGTGTCCCTCGTTATCCACGCCGCCTCCTGGGATATCTCCCCGTAGACCTTCTGTCTGGAAAGCTCCTTGAATATGACATCTATGTTGACATCCGCTGAAGCCATCGCCGATATGAAGCTCATCGCTGCGGCAATCCTCTTCTCGATGTCCCTGCCACGTCCCTTCGCCTTAGAGCCGGGCGTGCCCAACAGCAGGAAGTAGGCCATGACTGGCAGCAGACCGATGGAAGCACCTGCCACAATTATTCTGAGCATCAGCGAGACACCCATCACACCGAATATGACAACGCCAACCACGACGCCGACCACGACACCCACGATGGCTGCAACCAGCGTTGCCATGTAGACATAGGCGAGGTACTCTTCCGGCCTTATCTTCATGTGCGCTTTCAGGAGCAAATCGTCGAGTTGCTGCAGGATTGCCGTTTTGGTCTTAGCTCTTCTGCCCATCATCCTCAACGCTAGGTCCTGGAACGGTGAGAGCTTGATGTATTCCGGCACTGCACCCTTCAGAAGCCTGACCGCGTGAGGCCCGAGGGTCTCACCCGGGGCAGTGATCTTCGTCGTGAGGTACTGCGCCCTCTTCCCCTCGACTCGTTTGAAGTCATCTGCTACCTCAGGCAGCGACCTCACCTCCGGGCGTTGTTGTCTGGCCAGGCTTTCCGGCGGCGCCGTAGAGCTCCTTCCTGACCATTTCGGATGCGACCTTCGGATCCTTGTAGTAATCCCTTATGAGTCCCCAGATCTCCCTGTGGTCTGCGATGTCCTTGGAGACCATGTACTTCACAATGTCGACCCTCCTCTCGAACTCCTGCAGGAGTTCTTCGTGGGTCAGGTTCTTCATCTCCATGATCTTGTCGAACAGGAAGCTGTGGCCTTTGTAGATGAACTTGTCAGTGGCCTGGTCCCACTCGTACACGGTGTTGCTGATGAGTTCGTTCGTCTCGGGTTCGAACCCGACGATCTCTATCAGCTGCTTGATCCTTCGGACCATGTCCATCCCGACCCTGGCGTGTGTCTGGATGATGACGTTCCTCAGCGCTGTGAGCAGTATCCTGGGGCAGTTGATGGGCGGATTCTCAAGTCTGTTGACCATGCCCTTGACGCTGTCTGCGTGCATGGTCGAGAACGTAGTGTGGCCAGTGGCCATCGCCTGGAACATCGTGTAGGTCTCTTTTCCTCTGACCTCACCGACGATGATGTAGTTCGGTCTCTGTCTCAAGGCAGCCCTGACGAGATCGTACATGTCTATTTCGCCAGCAGCCTTGCCATCGACTCCTCGCTCCCCGACGCCTGATCTCGTGGTACCTGGTATCCAGTTCTCGTGTGGCAGGTTGATCTCTCTAGTGTCCTCCATCGTGACTACTTTGGCACCCGGAGGTATGAACAACGACATCGCGTTCAGCGTGGCGGTCTTGCCGCTCGCCGTTCCTCCACATATGATCGCGGACTCACCGTGCTCCACGCTCAGCCACAGATATGCCACGATCTCCGGGGAGGCCGTGCCGTACTTGATGAGTTCTACTGGCGTGAAAGGCTTCTCCTTGAACCGCCTGATAGTGAATGAAGCTCCTCTCGTCGTGACTTCTCTTGCGTATGTCGCTTGTACTCTGTGGCCTTCAGGAGTGGTGCCGTCGAGTATCGGGTTCGAGACCGATAGCTGCTTGCCGCATCTCTGGCCCAGGTTGATGACGAACGAGTTCAGTACGTTCTCGTCCGCGAACTGGATGTTCGTCTTGATGGATTCGAACTTGCCGTGGAAAACGAACAGTGGAATACCCACACCGTCGCAAGATACGTCTTCGATTTGCTTGTCGTTCATCAGAGTGTCGATCGCACCGTATCCGACAAAGTCCCTCGAAATAAAGTAGGTGACCCTGTCCTTCGAAACTGGCTCTATGCTGATGCCCCTGGACTTGATGAAACTGTCGACGCTCTTCTCAAGGTATGTCTTCTTGTCCATAACGCTCAGCTTGTCCCATTCGTATTCGAGGGTCTTCTCGAGCGTTTCCTTGATGAGGGTCAGGAGCTCCTCTTCGTCTTCTGTCAGTGTGGGTTCGATGACGTTGAGAACGTATTCGCTGGTGGCGCTGTCGAAGGTGGCCCTGATGTAGCCGAAAGGTTCGACGACGCCGTAGAATCCCATCTCCTGGATGTTCGGGTCTGTGATCGGTGGAATCGCGGTGTAGATGGACCCGCGTCCGTGGCTCCAGTCACGCTTCCTAGCAGCCGCTCCCCTAGCCGATTTCACTTCCAGAGGGCTGGACTTGAGCCTGCTAATCGCGCCTACCCATCCATGATATAGTCTCGTTCCGATCGGCATCTTGGGAGCTTTGATATCAACTTCGTGCTTCACTTTCGTCTCAGCTTCGGCCATTCTGATACCTCCTAGAGTCCGAGCTCCCCGATCGTCAAGGCGACAGTTGCCCTCGTGTAATCGACGGTCATAACGCTGTTTATCGTCACTGTGACCGTGTAGTAGTTGAGTGACTTATCTGGGAAGCTGTGAAGGATCGTGGTTATGTTGTACCCGTTCATGTAGGTCATCCCCGCCGCTCCGTTCAGGGTGCTGTTGAAGAATCGTTCCCATGCCTTGCCGTGAGCCGAGGTGAATGTGATGCTGAAAGAGGGCCCAGCAGAGTTCTGATAGGTCTTCGTGTCAGCAAATTGCAGCTTTGCAGACACCCCCTTGGAGCCAGTGCCCCCGATTGTTACATTCGAACCCTGCAAGGACACCTGAGTGATCTGCAGGACTCTGTTCGGAGTCCCTGTCGTACCAAGGTTCTTTACGAGGAACTGCGGTCCAGCGATGACAAACTCTCCATCTGTCTGGTTGAGGATGACTGCGCCGTTCTCGTAGATTATGTGCTGTTCGACAAAGTATCGGTTCGGGCACCAGAGGTCCAAGCTTCCTCCGGTCTTGCCGTCGTTGGTCGGGCCAAGCGGATTCGAAACGCCTGCATACGTGACATTGAACGTAGGTCGAGTGTTGACCCCGTCGGGCAGGAACCGCAGTATCCCAGCAGTGGCTGAAGCGAAAACGGGTATACTGGCGGAGCTCAGAGTGACTGGC
>JALHSX010000332.1 GCA_022865445.1 Thermoplasmata archaeon
AGGTTTTCCAAGGCACCGAAGAAGGGCTCCGGCATGGGACTGCACATCGTGATGACTCTCTCAAAGAGGTATCGTGGGAGAGTCTGGGTAGAGGACAGGGTAAAGGGAGACCACACTCAAGGAGCGGTCTTCAAGATACAGTTGCCGAGCCTGGAGCCACCGCTGTCCTAGAGATAGGCGGTTCCATCCATCATGTGGACTACCGAGCCGCCCACTCTGACAGACTCGATTCCGCCGTCATTGGCTGTCCGAACCTCGATTGCTATCTTGCTAGGCCGGCCGATCTCGTAGCCCTGCTCGTTCGTCATCTTGGTGACCCTGTTGACTGGGATGAGTCTCTTCTTGACGAGGTAGGCACCTAGGCATCCACTTGCGCTTCCTGTCGCAGGGTCCTCGACTACGTTTCTAGATACCAAGGAGAGTCCCCGCGAGTGCGTGGTCGACTTCGGGTCGATGGGATCGAGGCACGTCACATAGAGATCGGCGATGTTGTTCGGAAGATTCTTTCTCAGGTCCGCGAACGCTGCTGCGTTCCCCGACGCTTTCTCGACAACCCTTCGAGTCTTCACAGGCACGATTATCCACGGCAGCCCAGTGGATACATACTGCGGAGGCGCATCGCCGAGTCGGAGGTCCGACTCAGAGAGCGATAATGCATCAGCTATCAGGCCAGTGTCATCGATGACGGGACCAAATTCGGGCTTGTTCTGCACGGTGACTATCCTGCTGACAACGCCTTTTGAAGAGTATATCTCGACGGGCATCACGCCCGCCTTCACTTCCATCTTCACCGTGGTCATGGGACTCTTCAGCTTGATCCTGCCCTCCTTCGCGAGGACATAGAATGTGCCGATCGTCGGGTGGCCAGCGTAGGGTATCTCCATGTCTGGCACGAATATCCGCACTCTGAAGTCCGCCCCGGAGCCGGGCGTTGGGGGGACCACGAAGGTCGTCTCTGAGAGGTTCATCTCCATGGCCAGAAGCTGCATCTCTCTTGGAGTCAGTTTCTTCGCGTCTGGGAACACCGCAAGAGGGTTGCCCCCGAACGGCTTGTTCGCGAAGACATCGACTCGAACAAATCTTGCCTTCTTCATGTGATCGAAACCGAAAGTCACTTTTTACACTTAACTATGTTGCAGAGATGTTCGTACGCAGCAGCCTTTCCGAGGTCGAATGCCTTGAGGTTCACATCGACGGCCTTCTTTGGGACATTATCCGAGATCGACTTCTTCAGCGACGCCTCAGGCACAGGAAATGCTTCCAGGGTGCTGAGCGCCCCCAGCATGACCATGTTCTCCGTCAGCGGGTTCCCGGCTTTCCTCGCGATGCCGAGAGCGTCGACGACTGCGATCTTGTCGGTGACCTGCGACAGCTTGGCCTTGACATCCTCGACCGTCAAGTACTTCGCGGCCTTGTCCTTCATGTGCGCCCGTGTCTCGATTATCGGATGCTGCACCCTCGAGTTCATCAGTACGACTCCGCCAGGCCTCAGATACTCCACGTACCTGAGCGCCTCCAACGCGTCCAGCGTGAGAATCGCGTCGGCGCCTCCGATGGGTATCAAGGGCGACCGGATGTCCTCTCCTATCCTCATATGTACGTTAATAGACCCGCTCCTCTGAGACAGGCCGTGCTGCTCGCCCGTGAGAGCGCGCATCCCTGCGAGAGCACACGCAGAGCCAATCACGTTCGAAAGGAGGATCAAACCCTGGCCTCCAACACCCGCCATGTAGACACTGAACTCCTTGCCCGCCATCTCACTCGCCCTCCCTCAGCTTGATCGACCCGAACGGACAGAGCTTGGCGCACACGTCGCATCTGTCGCAGAGCTCCTTCGTGATGAGCGCCTTCCTGTCGCTGTCATCAATCGAGATTGCGGGGCAGTAGAAGTCCCGGATGCAGGTGTAGGGCCGTTTGCAGACATCCTTGTCCACCTTGTTGGTCAGGATGGCCTCACCTTTCCTGCGCTTGTTCCTGTCGGCATACAATGCGCACGCCCGTCTCGATATGATCACGTTTGGTCCCTTCCTCGAAAGCGCCTCCTTGATCGGACCTACCGCGGCCTTGACCTGGTACGGATCGACGATGGTTATGTCGGTCAATCCCATCCCTTTGATGACATCTTCAAGAACCAGTGGCTTCGCGGGCTGTCCTCCGGCATTGTAGTCCCTTCCAGGGTCGGGCTGCTGGCCTGTCATCGCGGTGACTTCGTTGTCCAATATGACTAGCGTGAAATCGTCATTGTGATGAATGGCGTTCACCAGCCCTGGCATTCCAGCATGCCAGAATGTGGAGTCTCCGATCATCGCTATGACCTTTTCCTGTGCACCGTACTGCATGCCGGCGGCCACGCCCAAGCACGCTCCCATGCTCAGAAGCGAATCTCCGTAGTTGATCGGGTCGAGGAAGCTCATCGAGTAGCATCCGATGTCGGTCGAAAGTATGTGCTTCAAACCTTTCGTTGCCTGCTTGAGCGCGTATAATGTCGCCCTGTGCGGGCATCCAGGACAGAATGTCGGAGGCCTATCCTCGAGACCCTTCTTCAGTTCCTTCGCCTTGGCCATGATGGCATCGTAGTCGACCGGAGGTTTGAGACCGAGGATCTTCGCCATCGCGTCCACGACGATGTTGGGGTTGTACTCGAGTGATTCGCTGAAATGCCCAGTCCATTTGCCGAATATCTTGACACTTGGATTGGCGTCCTTGGCGATTGCTGTGACATGCAGTTCGAGATATGGCTGCAGCTCCTCGACTATGATCACTGTCTTCAGCTTCTTCAAGAAGCTGCCGATGAGCTTCTTCGGCAGAGGATAGGTTGTTCCGAGCTTGAGGATCGAAGGTTCTATCCCTAGGATCTTCGCGGCATCCACCGCATAGTTGTAGCCGGCTCCACTGGTGACTATCCCGAGATCAGAGCCAGTTTCCCTCACCGTGTTGAGGTCTGAGGATTCGAACTCCTCTTCGATCTTCTTCGTCCTCTCGAGCAGCTCGTGCTTGAACTTCCTGGCGGACTCCGCGACCGTTACGAACCTTCCGGGCGGGTGCGTCCAGGGGATCTTCTGGAAAGGTTTCCTGTCAAGCTTCTCCAGGTCCACGATGCCGCTCTGGTGGTTGACTCTGGTGGTCGTGCGCATCATGACGGGCACGCCGTACTTTTCCGACAGGGCGAACGCCCTCTTCACCATCATCTTCGCTTCCACGGGGTCGGAGGGCTCGATCATGGGTATGTAGGCGTTCGGGCCGAACGACCGACCGTCCTGCTCCGATTGGGAGGAGTGCGCGTGCGGATCGTCCGCCACCACGATAACCATGCCTCCTTTGACGCCGGTGTATGACAGGGAGAAGAACGAGTCGGAGGCGACATTCATGCCCACGCTCTTCATCGCAGTCATCGATCGAAGCCCGACCATCGACGCGCCAGCGCAAGTCTCCAGAGCGACCTTCTCGTTGATCGAGATCTCCATCTTGTAGTCGAACTTGGGCGACACCTCGGACAGAGTGTCGAGTATCTCCGTCGTCGGCGAACCCGGATACTCCGAGATGACCTTGACATCCGCCTCGATGGCCCCGCGAACGATGGCCTCGTTGCAGATCATGAATGCCTTCCCAGGACCGTCCCTGACCACGTCTTCCGCCACCATACAACCAACCTCCTGTTCCTGTCCCCTCCACTGAGCGTCGAAGGGGCTAATTGTGTTTGTGATGACCGGCGGTGGGATTGTCGTTCCGCCGAACAAATCAGGTGGCGAGGGCAGGTCTTACTTCGCTTTGACGCGTACGTCCATGACTTCCTGGATCTTCCTTCTGACGCGGAACGGGTCCGGGACGGCCTCCCAGACTACATCACCCTTCCTTCCGCTCGACAACCCCTGGGTCGAGAACACTATGGTCCCGTATCCCATGGCCCGCTTCCCGAGCGACTGCGCCATGTCCACATTCGTGATCATCGTCAGGGGGATGTCCTCGTAGTTCTTGCTCAGGATACCACGCTGCGTGATGATCCTCTCGTCAGTAGCGGCGTACACAGTGCTACCCCACTTCAGCCAGCGGTAGGAGAAGAAGGTCGTCGCAAGCACGAATATCACGCCGAAGGCGTATCGGATATAGTCGCCGTTGCTGCCATCGAGGTAATCGCTCAGATAGGGTATCGAAGGCGCCTCAGGTATCCATTTCCAGACGAAGATCACCAGCGCAACCAGCGCGACTATCAGTGAGGCAGCCGCGGCCTTCATGTACAGCCAAGCGCTCGGGCGTGTCTCGAAAACAACCCTCTCGTCGCTAGACAACATCTTTTTTGCAATAAGCTTAGCTTTCCTCGCCATGGCAAGCCCTGGACGATGTTATGATGTTCCGGGATATTTAGACTTGACTGGACTGGATTGATGACAACCTTGCGACGAGGTCCTTGCTATCAGCAATCTCCCCCGAGCAACCAGAGGTCGTGCAAACGACCGCGAAGGGCCGTCCATCTGGTCCACGCCGCACTCCATCCTCGCGGGCCATCATGACAATCACTCCTGGGTTCGGGATATCCTTGGCGGCGAGCCAGAGGTCGCTCTCCAAGGCATCGTTGGCCTCGTGATCGTGTATCTCGACGCTCATCGGACCTCTCTCGAGGGCCCACCAAGCAGAGATGTAGGGCGCTGCGAATAGGCCATGCGCCTCGACTTCCTTTGAAGTGAAAGATCTTAGGATCTCCCATGCGCTTTCGATGTGGCTTGCATCGTGGGATGCCATGGCGTAAGACGCCAACGCCATGGACCATTTCGAGTTCTCCACGAGCGGTCTTCGAGTGTTCGCGAGTTCGCCGATCTCATCCTCGTTCTTCATGACATCCGCATAGCCACCGTCAGGGTCGGCGAAGGCCTTGTGCACTCCTTCCAACAGGCGCGCCGCGATCTCCAGAGGCTGTTCGTCTCGGGAGAGTTCGGGGACCGCGAGCAGCGACTCGAAGAATGAAACCTGGTCTGCGAACAGGTACGTCTCCTGTCCTTCGAGATGCCTGACCAGGCCGATCTGCGGGTTCCATAGCTGCCGGATCGTGTAG
>JALHSX010000333.1 GCA_022865445.1 Thermoplasmata archaeon
AACCAGACGGTGAGAGTCCAGGTCGGAGCGACCCTTCAAGAGGTCAACGACGCCATCCAACCCTATGATCTGTGGCTTCCCCACCAACCTGAATCGAAATGGGTCAGCACGGTGGGCTCTGCGATAGCCTGCGACAACGACTCCACATTCGGCGTGAGATACGGTAAGATCCTGAACTGCCTCCTGAGCGCGGAGATCGTCACAGGAACGGGCGAAATTCTGGAGCTGGGTCACAGAAAGGCGCACTTCACCTCTTCCGGATACAAGTTGAAGGATCTTCTAGCCGGCAGCGAAGGGACTCTCGGCGTCATCACTGAGGCTACCCTGAAACTCGAACCTATCCCAGCATCTCGCAGGGTGGACATGCTCGTCTTTCCGCGCATGGGAGCAGCTGTGGACTATCTGAACAGGCTCCTGAAGGCTGGACTCTGCATAGAAGCGGCTCACATCAACTGCAAGAGGCGGCTGAAATTCTACACTCACAACTACAGGCTCAAGTACGGAAGGGACGCGGAGATTCCAGCATGGGCGGAGGCGCTCCTCGCAATAGCATTCGCAGGCGACGTCGAAGTCGTTGAGATGCAGCGGAACTACGCACTGAAGATCGCAAAGGAATTCGAGGCGCAACTGGTCGAGGAGCGGGAGATCGTCGACGCATGGTGGGCCTCGAAGTACACGCTCGATTTCGAGCCATTCAAACAGAAATGGCCGGACTCGCAGAAGCAGAAGAAGTTCGGCGCGGCAGACCCGGGCGTGCCCATGGGAAGGCTGGAGGAGTTCTACCACAAGTTCGTCGAGATAGCGGAGAAGCACCAACTTGAGATCATCGGCATGAACGCCTATCTCGAGCACCCGAACAGCATCGGCTTCTCGCTCTCATGCGCGGTCTTCGTGGACTACAGGAGCGCTGACGAGGTGAGGAGGTTCAGGGAGTTCCACGACGAGCTCAGCAAGCTGGCTGTAGCATTCGAAGGGACCATGAGCACATTCATGAGCGATACCTATCAGAAAGCCCCCTACCTAGAGTTGGAGCACGGGGCGTCTCTGAAGTACATGAGAGAGGTCAAGAGGATATTCGATCCGAAGGGCATTCTCAACCCTGGCAAGAAATTCCTGAGAGAGGTCGGCAAGAAATGAGCGGCCTCGAGGAGTTCAAAGAAGAGCTCGAGACTTGCTTCGGCACCTCCTGCGGGTTCTGCGAGAGAGGATGCCCGGTCTACCAGGACCTGAAAGTCAAGACGCTTTGCATGAGAGGCAGGAACAGGACCATGCTGGGCCTCCTCCAGGGCAAGTTCGAGATCACGCCAGCAGTGGTCCAAGCTGCGTTCGAGTGCACGCTGTGTGGCAACTGTGACAGATGGTGCGCGCTCAAGAACACCGACCACACGCAGGCGTTCAGAGAATACCTCCTCAAGCACGGCGTGGAGCCGATGAAGGAGCACTCCTCCCTAGCCCTCAGCCTCAAGAACTACGGCAACCCGTGGTTCCAGCCGAGGAGCGCAAGGAATAGGTGGACGAAAGGACTCAACATCCCGAAAGCCGCGCCTGCACAGCAAGAAGTCCTGTTCTTCGCGGGTTGCACATCCGCCGTGACGAAACCGCTCAACCGAAGCCTAGTAGCGACCGCGAGACTCCTCCAGAAAGCGGGCGTGAAGTTTTCGACAATGGGTCAGGACGAACCCTGCTGTGGCTCTACATTGCTGCGGGTCGGACAGACGGACGCGTTCAACGAGCTTTCCGCGGCAAATCTGAAGAAGTTCCAGGCTCTCGGAATCAAGAAGATCGTCACCGCGTGTCCAGGATGCTACACCACGCTGAAGAAGTCCCTTGAGGGAGCGGGGTCGAAGATCAAGGTGACCCACGCTGCGCAGGAGATAGCACAACTTGTCAAAGATGGCAAGATCAAAGTCAAGAAGTCGACCGAACGGATGACCTATCACGACCCGTGTCATCTCGGGAGACTAGGTGGAGTCTTCGACGACCCAAGGACGATCGTGGAATCCGTCGCCACTCTCGTCGAAATGCCCAACAACAGGTACGAATCGAGGTGCTGCGGAGCCGGGGCAGGCCTTCAGACCGCGTTTCCGAAATTGTCCAAGAACCTCGCATTCAAAAGGACCGCAGAGGCGAAGGCGACAGGCGCGACGACACTCGTGACCTCGTGCCCATTCTGCGAGACGCAATTCAGGACGATACCTGGGATGAAGGTCGTCGACCTAATGGAGCTTCTTCTGGATTCGTCTCAAGACATCGAGAAGAACAATGGACAGAACAAGAAAGCAATCTAGGGTTTGATGCTGATCACGGCGACATTCTTCTTCTGGACTCGCGTTCATGAACCCTCATCGAGTCTCTGGCCATAGTCCAGATGATCAGGAACGTGAAAGCCATGGTCAGCGAAAGACCGCTCGCCCAGAGTACCTTCACCATCTCGGATGCGTCGGATATCGCG
>JALHSX010000334.1 GCA_022865445.1 Thermoplasmata archaeon
AACTTCCTCACCCGGAAAATGACACTGAAGGGTCTAGTCAACATGCTTGAAGGATATCTCTTGGCTTTCTTGGGATCCTCAGATCCTTTCATCTCTAGATTCGAACAGCCTCTTCGCGACTTTGTACGTACACAACAGAGACATAGAATAGCGCGTATTGGAAGTCTGCTGACCGCAATCCGGACGAGTGGAAAAGGGAAATGACGCACGATAGATTGGCTTAGAAATACGCTCGACTGATTGAGGGCATGGAGGAGGACATCATTACCAAAACAAGGGTAATGCTGGTCGTCGGAGCACGCCCCCAATTTGTAAAGTCCGCTCCTGTAATCAGGGAAATCTGTTCCAAACACAAGAAGACGATTGAGCTCGCCATAGTTCATAGTGGGCAGCACTACGATCCTGAAATGTCTCAGATTTTCTTTCGCGAACTCAGAATCCCCACCCCACTTGCAAACCTGAGAGCAGGGTCAGGAAGTCACGCAGTTCAGACCGCTACCATGATGAAGCGTTTAGAGGCATTGATGCTCGAAGTGGAGCCTGATGTTGTACTAGTCCCCGGGGACACGAATACGACACTAGCGTCCGGCTTGACTGCTGCGAAACTCGGTACTCCTGTCGCCCATCTTGAAGCCGGCCTAAGGTCAGGCGACATGGGAATGCCTGAGGAGATCAATCGAAAACTCACGGACCATTGTAGCACTTTACTTTTCGCGCCCACCCGAACAGCGATCCACAACCTCAGGATGGAAGGGCTAGGCAAACTAGCTCATCTAACTGGCGACACAATGGTCGACGCCCTGCACGATGCTACGACTTTTATTCAAGACCGGCAAAGCGCAATCCTGCACCGACACAATCTGCGCTTCAGGGAGTTCGTCCTGATCACTTTACACCGTCCTTCCAACGTCGACGACCCTTCCAGACTTCGCAGAATCCATCGAAGCCTGTGCGAGATCGGGAGAGAGACAAGGGTTGTGTTCCCTGTTCACCCTCGCACACGCATCAATCTTGACGCCATTGGAGCATTCAGGAGCCCCCGCAATTCTGGGATCATGTTCATGCAGCCGCAAGGTTACCTGGAGACTCTTGTATTGTTGAAGAATGCGAGCTGTCTTCTCACGGACTCCGGCGGCATGCAGAAGGAGTCTTTCATGCTACATGTCCCATGCGTTACACTCAGGCGTACAACCGAGTGGCCTGAGACACTAACCTGCAACGCCAACCGACTGGTCTACGACCCGAAGGCCATACCGGCCGCGATTCTCAGAGGCGCGCTCAATGACAAGCTGAAGGAAGGCATCAGCTGCCTGAAGAACCCATTTGGAGACGGACACGCCTCAGCTAGAGTCGCACATATACTAGAGACCTTCGAACATGATTCCCGGATCAGAAGGACCGCTGAATGATGGAGTCTGAAGCAGCCCCAGGGGTCACAGAGGGATGGCAGCTCGTGGGGCTTCGATGAGCTAGCACTTCACTCCCTTCATTCTTGGCACAGTCAAGCTGAAGCTAACTCGTTCTTCCCACCGCGGAATGCATCTCGGAACTGCGCATATGACCGCAAGAGCTTCAAGGCCTCGAC
>JALHSX010000335.1 GCA_022865445.1 Thermoplasmata archaeon
GCTGCATCGGCGTTCTTCGCCATCACCACTCTGAATCCGTTCTCGCGAAGCACGGCCAAGGCTTGTATGAAGAGGTCCTCGTTGCCGACAGAGGACTCCTTCGTCTTCCGAAGACGCTCCTTCCTGGATTCCAGGTCGGGAATCCTCGAGGCGTTCTCCTTCTGCCGCTCAAGAATCGTCTTGAAAGACTTCCTCATTCCGTCAAGAGCGGCTCTGTCCTCCACCGCCTCCCTGATGCGCTCCCTCAGATCCGCTTCTGTCATCGTCCCTCGATGGGCTCCGCACAATCCTGCTACGCGATGAATCACTGCTGGATTGTCTGGAGCTTGTCCCACTCCACTGTGTGAGGAATGCCACCCTTCTTGAGTATCTTGCTAAGACGCTCGGTTATCCTAATGGTCTCTGCAGTCTTGGAATCCGCACGGATGTAGAGCTGCTTCTTCCCCTTGGTGAGCGGGAACACGAGCCTCATCCTGCCCCTCCGGTTGTAGCCCTCAGGCTTGCGATTCTTCTCGATGTCCATCATGTTAATCCGTAGGAACATCTGGAGGATCTCGTCCTCATCTGGCATCTGGTCAGTCTCGTCGAGGAAGGCGACCATGAGCTCCTCGAAGATGCCCTGCAGATCTTTGTACTTGAACTTGTCCTTGAAAATGATGTGGCCCGCCTCAGCTTTCATGGTCTCCGCTCGGATTGGCTCCCGCGTATTTAACTGTAGTGCCAGCATCTCTGGAAGGAATCGGCTGGCGCAAGTCATTTATCGACAGTAGTCCATGAAGCTGACGATGGCAAACGCACTAACCATCGCTGGTTCTGACTCGGTGGGCGGCGCGGGGCTGCAGGCGGACTTGAAGGCGTTCGAGGCCCTCGGAATCCACGGATGCACCGTGGTCACTTGCGTGACGTCACAGAACACGAAGCGAGTCTCATCCATCTTCCCAATACCGTCGTCCCATGTTGCGAGCCAGCTCGACTCAGTTCTGGAAGACGTCCACCTGGACGCCATCAAGACAGGCATGCTGTACAGTGCCGACATCGTCAAGACCGTGGCTTCGAGACTGAAGAAGGTGGGCGGGCCTCTGGTAGTTGATCCAGTAATGACCGCCACCACGGGGAGCTCGCTACACACAGAAGGATTCGTCGACGCCTTGGTCACGAAACTGCTCCCGATAAGCACGTTGGTAACGCCAAACCTGAACGAAGCCTCGAGGCTCTCAGGAGTGAAGATCACGGACGAGAAATCGGCGAAGATTGCGGGAAGGGAGATTCTTGAGCTCGGCCCAAAGGCCGTGCTGCTGAAGGGCGGGCACCTCAAAGATGTGGAGGCTGTGGACTATCTCTTCGTCGGGAACCGAGCGACCAAGATATCATCTCCGAGGATCCAAGCGGAAGTCCACGGGACTGGATGCACGCTCGGAGCTCTCATCGCCGGTCATGTTGCCCTCGGACTTAAGCTGGAAGAAGCCGTTCGGAGGTCCAAGGGAATGATATACAAGGCAATACTCGCGAGGGAGAGAGTTGGCGCGGGCGTGCCTTGCGCAAACCCTCTAGCAGTGCTGAGGATCGAGGCTGGAAAGGCACAGATGCTGGAGAACCTGGAAGACGTCGGCAGGAGCCTTGAGTCTCTTCTGGACGCAGATCTCATCCCCGAGGTGGGAACGAACATTGGCCACGCCGTCCTCGGAGCCCTAGAGCCGGACGAAGTAGCGGCATTTGATGGCAGGATAGTGAGAGTTGGCTTGAAAGCCAGGAAGGTAGGTTCTGCGAGATTCGGTGCGTCCAAGCATGTCGCAAGAATCGTCCTGGCAGCCTCCTCCCACGACCCGAACGCACGATGCGCGATGAACTTGAAGTACTCTGAGGTGAACTTGAAGGCATGCAGGAAAGCCAACTTGTCAGTCTCGACATTCGACAGGGCCGAGGAACCTAGGGGCGTGTCTTCGATGACATGGGGCGTACACGAGGCGATCAGGGCATACGGAAGTGTCCCGGACGTGATCTACGACACGGGTGGCGTCGGGAAGGAGCCTATGATAAGACTGCTTGGAGAATCCCCCGAAGAAGTCCTTTCGAAACTCAAGAAAATCAAAGCAAGACGGACGCCTGGGTGACCGATTGAAGATTGCGATGTTTGCGGACTCCTTCCACCCCACGGTTGATGGAGCGGTCGTTGCGATGGAGATCGCAGCCGCTGGTCTCGAAGCGAGAGGACACAAGGTTGTAGTCCTTGCGCCCGATTCTGACAACAGGGTATCCTCGCCTCGACCGGTCCACTACCTGCCTGCGAGGAATCTCAAGACGTACCCCGGATACAGAATCGTTATCTCGCCCGCAGACATGCTGGAGTACCTGCGAAAGGAGAACGTGGATGTCATCCACTCTCATGGAATTGCGTCGATGGCCATTCTTAGCCTGACCGCCGCGAGGGCCCTGAAGATACCGCATGTGCTGACTTTTCACACTATGGCCAACGAGGCAGCGAATTACTACTCACCCATTCCGATTCGACAGGACATCATGAGCAGAATGGTCTGGATCTATCTCAGGAATCTCCTCAAGAGGCCTGAGGTGGTAGTCGCACCGTCCAACCCCGTCAAGGAGGAGCTGATTTCCAACGGAGTTGTGATGAAGTCGTGCGATGTGGTGCCGACGGGAGTAGACTGCTCAAGATTCTCTCCGGAAAAGTACGACAAGAAGTTCCTTGACAGGTTCGGCCTGGGCGGAAAGCGAGTTCTGCTGCATGTGGGCCGGCTCTCCAAGGAGAAGAGGCTCGACATCGTCCTCAATGCAATGGCAGAGCTTGCTCCCAAGGTGCCCGACCTGCGACTCCTCGTTGTCGGCAAGGGGCCCGCGGCGGACGATTTCAAATCAATGGCGCAGCACCTGAGGATATCTGATCGAGTGGTTTTCGCTGGCTTCATTCCGGATGAGGGACTGCCTGCCGCATATGCCAGCTGCGAGGCGTTGGTCATCGCCTCGACTTTCGAGACGCAGGGGCTCGTAGTCCTGGAGGCGCTCGCCTCTGGGACGCCAGTCGTCGGCATCAGATGCAGAGCAATTCCAGAGTTCGTAAAAGAAGGCAAGAACGGATGCCTGTTCGATCTGGAAACGTGTGCAGATGCGGTCCAAAGATGCTTGGTGCGGTCTAGTTCCATGAAGATCAATGCCGTCTCCTCAGTGCGGGAGTTCTCGATCGATTCATGCGCTGCAAGGCTCGAGCTGGTCTACGAGCGTGCAGCGAAGATCCTCAGAGAGAACTTGTAGATGTCTCGTAAATGCGAGCCCCGACCCCAATTGGCAAAGTATTTCTATCGCTGGTGTTGATTGAGCAGGCGAAAAAGTATGGTTCTATCATACCCCGCATTCTTCGCGATATACTCGGTGAGCATTGTCATTGCTTGCTTCGTCGGAGTGCTGATTCTGATGGGTTGGAAGGAGATGTCCCTGAGGAGGGGGCTCCAATCCTTGAGATACAATGCCGTGTACATCATAATCCTCGCTGCATTCCCCCTGCTCGTCCAAGCACAGGACCTCGTTGAGCGAGCCATTTCGGGGCCGGAATCGGTCTCGAAGGAGATTCACTACACCAACTGGATGTTCAGCATCGCGGGCGGAGCCGTCGCGGTTCTCCAGGACAGACTCAATCATGCCATTGTGACGGATTTCTTCGCCATTACGTACGTCTGGCTCTTCGCATTCCTCACCTACTTCGCGCCCATCCTCCTCCTCGCAAAGGACGATCGCGCCACTCTCAGAACCTACGCTATCGCAATCATGTTCAACTACATCGTTCTAACACCATTCTACGTCCTGTTCCCGGTCTCTGTGACCGGATCTCATATTGGGGCGCAGATAACGCCTCTGCTTTATGCCGACCCCTATTGGGGAAAAATGGTGACGAGTGTCGACCCGCTCAACAACGATTTCCCGAGCGGTCACGTGAGTCTTTCGACGACGACATTCCTTGTGTTCGCCTACGCAGAATCGAGATACAGGAAGTTCTCCTATTTCCTAGGCGGATCCACGATTGCAGTGGTCTTTGCAGTGCTTTACCTTGGGGTCCACTGGCCAGCCGATGTGTTTGCGGGTTTCCTGGTGGCCGTAGGGGCGACGGTCGCAGCCCGAAGCGACAGGGTCCAAATGACTATCGACAGATATGTGAGAATCATCTCTCGGAGGCTGTTCAATGAAAAGGAACCGCCCGACGACTAGCTCTTAGCAGGCGTTATCTCGACCACGGTCACTTCGAAGAAGAGCGTTCTGCCCGCGAGTTCGCCGTTGTAACCACTTGCCGTAATCACCCTATGTATCTGGAATGTGCCATTCGTTGAGTTGAAACCCGACACCACGAACTCGACGCCGTCGACGTCGAAGCCCCTCACATTGTAAACATCCGCGTCGGTGAGCTGGTGTCTGATCACGATGCTACCCACGCCACCGTTCGCCGATAGATCGTACGATTCAACAACAACTGGCCATCCTGAAGGGACATCAGGATCATCAGGGTTCCCGAATGGATAGACCACCTGGCCAACTGTAGGCTTCAGCTGGATGATGACCCGGGCGCTCGAGTTGTCGACTATCAGAGCGTCCCATCCCCAGAAGAAATGGGTGACCGTGCGCATCAGAATGGGCTCTGTCCCAAAGCGGTTCACGAAATCCGTGGCCGAGTA
>JALHSX010000336.1 GCA_022865445.1 Thermoplasmata archaeon
AAGAAGAGGGTATTCGTCATGAGGAGGAGCACCGAAAGACCGGAGGCCGTGCGCGCGGGATACTGCAAAGTCGTGGGCACCGACTCGGTAAAGGTACTGCGGGAGCTCAGGAAGTTCGTTGATGACCCAAAGGTACAGTTCAAGCCCTGTCCCTATGGAAAGGGCGACTCGGGCGACAGGATAGTGGCCATCCTGAAGAAGGAGCTCTAGACTAGCTCATTGTTCTGGCAATTCTCATATAGTGTTGATGTGGTTGGCGTTCCCATATCAGGGGAATTGAGTCCTTGGCGAATGGAAAGAAGAAATGGTTCATGGTGCAGATTTGGAGACTGCAACAGGTGGCACAATTGCTCACCTTGGCGTTGCTCGCCTTGAACCTGTCGCTTCAGCTGTACGGTTACATCAGGTGGAGGGGCGCGTTCTTCGCAACACCCTATACGGGCGTTCTGTTCATATTGCTCGTTTTGGCTGCCGTGATCTGGGGCTTCGCCATCTTCTGGGATAAAAGGATGAAGATGTGGCGTGAGCAGATGACCGTGCTCATGGAGAGGAACCCGTACGCCAAGGAGAGGATGCCATCGAAGGAGATCGTGGCTTACGAGCTCATTTGGCTGCCGCTTCTGGACAAGCTTGGGAAGGACGACCCGCAGATCGAGGCCGCTGCGAATGGCCTCCGCGATTGGATCAAGAAACTCTCCGATCAGGATCCCGAGCTCGCCAAGGACGTGAAGGAAGTCTACGATTTCATAAGGCGGAAGTGAGTGCCTCGCACCGGCCCGCGTCGGGGTCGATCATCCGAGGTCCTTGAGGATAGTCCGCGCTCGCTGCTCGAATGTGTGCGCACGCACTTCGGAATGACCTATGTCTGCGATGTAGGCCGCCTTCTGCTCGTTCTCCAACAACTCTTTCAGCTTGTCGATCAGCTCGGTGTCGTTGGAGTAGTGCATGTATCCCTCGCCCTCCTCGAATCCCTCGATCTCCTCGAGTCTCCGGTCAGTCAAGAGCATGCTCCCGCTGCCGAGTATCTCGAAGGTCCTCGGGTTCACTGCCTTCTTGGATTGCGCATGATGCACGTTCAGGCAGACCTTGGATCGGTTGTAGATGTCGTTGATCTCTCCGTGGTCCAGGGTCTTTCGAGTGAGCTGAATGTTCCTTCTGGGTCCGACCATCAGGAAGTCCCCGACATGCCTGTGGGAGTACCAGTGTATGGAGTCGGCCCAGATCGCGATCTTCCTGTCCTTGAGCTTGCTGGCAACATGCGCGAACAGCCTCTTCCTCTGCGGGTGGCGGTCGATCGTTCCGATGAAACAGATGTCGATGTCCTTCTCGGTTTTCCCATCTTTGCGGAAGTAGTACTTCGGATCGTAGGCCATCGGGAGGAAGTGCGGCGCGCAGTTCTTCGAGAGGATCTCCATATCGCCAGTCTCATATGTGTAGACGAGGTCGTATTGGGGCGCGGCGCGCGATATGATCGGGAACTCCGTGGCGCTGTCGTAGGCCCATAGAACCACCTTGGAGCCGGCATTCATGCAGTACTCCCTCGTCTTCTCCGTGAGTTCGACAGCTTTCATCACCAGGATGTGATCGGGATGCCTTTCCTGGACGGCTTTCTCCAGCGCAAGCGCGTTCGCCTTATCCTGCTTGTCCGCGAGTCTGATGCGGTAGTTGCGAGAGGAATAGAACATGATCTCTTGGGCCAAGTTTCGTTTCGGATACCTCCACTCTAGGAGCGATGGCTCTACTCCGCACGCCTTGAACCCGGCTGCGATCATATTCAGGTAGCCTCTGAACGGAGGGCCCGCGATGAGTATGCTGCGGGCCGTTTTCTTAGAGGTATCCTGAGCAAGTTCCAAGTCAATCACCTCATCTTGTCTGCCAGCTCTCTTTCGGTATCCTGGCGGACGAACATCAGGTGCTTGCCCTTGGCGTCCTTGCCGCCGTGATTCAGGGCCTTTGCGGCTGAGCTGAAGCGACCGTCCCGGTTCTCCACGTTGATGAACTCATATGCGGTGGTCTGTTTCGACAAGCCTGCTAGCAGGGAGGTTTTGAGAACCTTCTTGTCGTTGGAGACGCAGATGACTGATATCATATCCTACTACTCGGGTTGCATTCCCAAATGGCGTCGGGGTTAATAATCCAGCGGGGACGGAGCCAGGTGCCAGAAGCTGTTAAATAGCCTCATGGTGTCTT
>JALHSX010000337.1 GCA_022865445.1 Thermoplasmata archaeon
AGGCGAGCTTCTGCTCCTCGGACCGCACCTGGAGCATCCTCGGTATCGGGAGGCGAACGAATTGTTCCTGAAGATCCTACGGATCACTCCTTCCGCGCAGAAACCAATGCCGCGAGGCGGGGTTGAGCGCTCACTCGAACGGGCGCTCGCAGATCTCAAAGTCGCCATCCTCGGCCTCGAGAATAGGTCTTTCGTTGTAGGCAAGAAACTCTGGGACGGAAGCAGGTACCTCGAGCTCCAGGCTGCAATCGCCAAGAGAGCATGGACGCTGGATTGCGACCTGGCGACGGAGATCTCTGAAGACCTGGAACAGGCCAGACAGAGCCTCCTGAGACTAAATGTCGGAATCGAGACCGATGCGGACGATACGACCTCGCTCTTGGTCGAGTCGGCGAGAAGATGCGTCGACAACCATTTTCAGGCGCTGCGTCGCAGCAGATGATTATATAGCAACTCAGCCCGATTCCAGCAACGATGCCAGACCAGAGATACATGAAGGACAGGACATCGTTGTATGTGCTGTTCTTCGGCATGGTCCTAATCATATCGTTGATCATCCTGCTACTTCCCTACGAGACGGTGTACGTCCAAGACGAGGCCTATCTCGACACATTTCTCATTGTGATCGTTGCCAGCGTGATCGTCTTCTTCCTGGGGACTCTCTACAACGTTCTCTTGTGGATGGAAGGAAAGGGACTTGTGGGAACCCCCGAGGGACGCCTTCTGCGCCTCCTGCCGAGGATACTGAAGTTCGTGTTGAGCAGAAGATTCGGCAGGATCCTGTCCGTGTTCCTCAAAGATGCTCTCTACCTCTCCAAGCTGAAGGGCAGGAGCGTATTGCGATGGGCGACGCATCTCCTGGTCCTGGGCGGGTTCGCGGCCATGTTCTTGCTCGACCTGCTCGTGACCTTCTCCTTGGACTTCTTGAAGTATCAGCCGATGATCGAGGACGGGGGCTGGGCGAAACTCTGGATCCGTGACTTCGGGTTCGAGCTTGTCGGCTTCATGATGCTCGTCGGTCTCACGATGGCGACTGTTCGGAGGTTCATCTTCAAGCCCAAAATCCTCAGGACGGAACTTCCTGACGCGACTTCGATCCTTTTCCTCCTTGCAGTGGTCCTAGGCGGGTTCATACTGGAGGGCATGGGCATCGCAGGCAGGATACCAGGTCATCAGGTGGATCAAGCGTACTCGTTCCTCGGCTACGCCTTCTCACAACTCATGCCAGGTTCCGCAGGCCAGTACTACGATCAGGCTTGGCTAATCCACGGGGTCATGAGCGCTCTTCTGATCGCCTACATCCCATTCAGCAAGCTCTTTCACATGATCGCCACACCGATCGCGATCGAGGCAGACAAGATGCTTCCGACGAGGGTGAGATGATCGCGAAGAAGCTCGATATCTCCAAGCTAGACGTGCTCTCGCTCATGCGCTACGACGCGTGCACGCGTTGTGGAGAGTGCACATCTACTTGCCCAACTGGCGGGGAGGTTCAGGACATCGAGCTAGTCACTCCTCGCGGCAAGATCCTGAGGCTCAGGGAGTTCTACAAGGCTCAGTACGGTCTGAAGGCAAGACTGCTGGGCCCGAAACAGATACCAGACGATCAGCTAAAGGAACTATCTAGCAGGGCCTACGAGTGCACGATATGCGGCCAGTGCAAGACCGTGTGTCCAGCTCACCTGGACACGATCGAGATGTGGGAGAACATGCGCGAGTTCCTGGTTGCGAATGGTCTCGCGCCTCTTCCAGCCCATGAGTCTATCATCAAGAGCATCGAGAACTACGGCAACCCTTGGATGCAGCCCAGGACCCAGAGGTCTCGTTGGTCCAAGAAGATCGAGAAGGAGGTCAAGATCAAGGACGCCGCGAAGGAGAAGTGCGAAGTCCTC
>JALHSX010000338.1 GCA_022865445.1 Thermoplasmata archaeon
CTCGATTTCCTCGGAAGACGCGACTAGTCCCAGAACCTCTTCGTCCTGGCATACATTATCTCGGCCGCCAGGATGTCCCTCAGAAACTCGTCCTCCTCGGTCTGGTACCTTGCCAGTATCCTCGCAGCTGTGTCGGGGCCGACTCCTCTGCTCACGAGTGCAAGAACGGCCTTCTTCCCGTGCGCCATGACGAGGTTCGCGTTCTTGTAGATCCTCTTGAGCTCCTTCCGCTGCTCTTCGTTCGAGGCGCCCTTCTTGAGGACGTCGAGCTGTGATTTGACGTAGGGTTGTATGGCCGCCATCAACACGCCCCCGCACTTGGCGCACTTGATCTTCTCCGGGAGTTGCGCAACCGCGGCCCTCCTCTGCGTCCGGCAGTTCATACAGACCATCACGACATTCTCTTTCAGCAGCCGCTCCTTGAGCGCGTTGAGCACTGCTCTGTCCGCTCTCTGAGGCTGCATCAACTCCTTCCTCGTGCCGATCGCTTCCTTGCCGATGTGCGACAGAGGGCCAGTCTTCAGCTCGATACTCCCGTCCTGAATCCGTTTCAGCACGTGGCTCGCGGTGTCGATGTCCATGTTCTCCCAGAGCGTCTTCGCCAGAGCTTCCTCGAATATGGGGCTGTGCTCGAAGACGTCTACCAGCTTCGATAGGTTGAGCATCTTGTAGTCCGCGCCCTTGCTGATCGCCCCGAACTTCTTCGCCACATGGACGAACTGCCATCTCAGGTAGGATGAGTTGCGTATCAGGAGCCTCATCAGCTGGCCTAGAGACGACGTATCGGTCTCCTTGAGGACCTTCACGACATCGGCTGCGCTGACGCTGCGAGGGGTCTCAAGTACGATGGAGTAGACGTCGGTCTGCACCCCGAAGCTCTCTCCGAACCTCGCGGTCAGAAGCCCTGCGACGAGCTTCGCGATGGTCTCATTGACCTTGGATCCGAAGCAGCAGTTGATGACGACGACCCCGACTCCCTGCTCGATCGTCACCAGTTTGTCGGTGGGCAGAGGGTGCTCTCCCTGTGTCTTGATCCAGTGTGTGAGCTCATTCTTGGCGTTCTCGTCTCCAGGATACAGTTCAAGAGCCAGGAGCCTCCGCATCGCGCCGACCTCTTGGGCGACTTCATACGGGACTGGTATCTCCTCACCTACCCACGAGGGCGTGGCGGCGAGCTCCCGTATCTGTTCGACCATGACCTCATCCTCGCCGACCTCCACAACGCGCCAGGTCCGGCCTCTGGTCACGAAAGTCGAATATGGCTCTGCGTAGGTCGCGACGAAACTCTCGTCAAGAGTGCCGATTATGCTTCTCGAGGAGACATCCCGGATCTTGTAGGTCTTCTCGTCCGGGATCATCGAGATGTTGTCATAGAAATACTTCATTCCAGTGGTCTTCCTCCTGAATCCGGTCTCGTCGTTCCACAGGATGTGCAACTCGGCCAGCAACCTGAGCACGTCCTCGAAAACCGCTCTGATCAGGTTCCTGAAAGGATACGCTCGTTTGATCGTCGCGTACGCCCATTCCTTGTCCACTCGTCCCTCCGTGAGCGTCATCGCCACGAGCTGGTTTGCGAGAACGCTGAGAGGATTCTCGCGGATGTTGAACTTCTCGAGCTCCTCGATCATGGCCCTTCTGGCGATCACAAGGCTCTCCGCTATCTCGCCAGGTGCGGTCGTGATGATCTTCCCGTACGATACTTCGCCGATCCTATGGCCGGACCTGCCCACCCTTTGTATCAGTCTCGTCACCTGTCTCGGCGAGTTGAACTGGATCGCGAAATCGGCGGAGCCCACATCAATCCCCAGCTCCAGCGATGAAGTGCATATCAATGCCTTCAGCTTCTCAGCTTTGAAATCATCCTCCATCTGGATTCGGATCTCCTTGGAAAGCGATCCGTGATGCACACCCACCTTGAACGCTTCGTCCCAGTGATGGTATCTGACGCCCAGGGCTTCTGCGGAGTCCCTGGTGTTGACAAAGAATAGTGTCGACCTGTGCTCCTCTACCAGCTCTCTGCACCTTTTCATGCAGGCGATGTGTTTCAGATCAGTCTGCAGCTTGCTGGCCAGATCTCGATCCGATTCGGTCTGCGCAGGGCTCTCTACCGAAATCCTCATGTCCTTGACAGCGGACACAGTAAGCGTGGACACCGTGCGTCCGACCCCTGCAAGGAAGTTCGATACTTCTGCGATTGATCCGACCGTCGCGGACAGACCGATTCTCTGAAACTCGCCAGCGATCCGAGCGAGCCTCTCCAACGCGACTGAGAGCTGCGCGCCCCTTTCATCCTCAGCGAGCTCGTGGATCTCATCCACGATCACGAACTTCACGTGCGTCAGATGTTGCCGCAGGTTCCTCCCTGTGAACATTATCTGAAGCGTTTCCGGAGTTGTTATCAGAATATCCGGTGGGCTCTTGGATTGGGCAGTCCTCTCCGATTGAGAGGTGTCACCATGTCTCACAGCCACCTTGAGATCAACGGCCTTTCCAAATTCGTTCAGTCTCCTCAGAAGGTCTCGGTTCAGCGCCCTGAGCGGGGTGACATAGACGCATCTCACCCCTCCTCTTTTCGAGCCTGCAAGCTTGTGCAGAACGGGCAGCATCGCAGCTTCCGTCTTTCCGATGCCGGTTGGGGCGACAAGCAGCACGTTCTCCCCGGAGAGTATTGCCGGAATCGCCTTTGTCTGCGGTTCCGTGGGTTCAGTGATGCCCCTTCTCGCGAGTTCCTCTCGGAGCCGGCTGTCCAGCAACTCGAACTGGTTCATTATGGTTTCGCAGAGCCTGGCCAGCGTATAAAACCTTTCCAGAGGGACACGAACTCGCTCTGATGCACAATTGCTTTTGATGGAGCGAATTCAGAGTAATAAAAGACGCTGGCCTGTCGGAAACGACGATGCCGTTCGTTCCCCCAAACCCTTTCCTTCTTCCCCCTTGTGGGCTTTTCCGAGTGGCCATCTCATGCGTGCGATTTTCTGCGTCTTCTCGTTCTCTCGAACACAATCACA
>JALHSX010000339.1 GCA_022865445.1 Thermoplasmata archaeon
ATTCGATCGAATAGCCATCATGTCCCTCGAGAAGGAGGACAAGTATGATCTCGTTCTGGAGATGTTCGGTGACGGAAATGTCATCCTTGTGAAGGAAGGTGCGATAGTCCAGCCGCTCACGAGCCATACTTGGAAGCACAGGGACGTAAGAGCCAAGAGGGAATTCGAATTCCCTCCAGCCATTCCTGACCCCTCTGAGATGTCAGATGATGAGCTGTTGAAGGTGCTGCATTCCTCCGACACCGATCTCGTGAGAACGCTCGCGACCAAGCTCAACACAGGAGGTAGATACAGCGAGGAGATATGTGCGAGAACTGGCGTTGACAAAAGGAAGAATGCTCAGGAGATCACAATCGAGGAAGCTGGGCGCATTCTGAAGATCATCAGCGATTTCAAGAAAGAGATCTCCGCCTCTGAAAGGGCGTTTGTGATCTTCAAGGACACAAAGGTGGAGGATGTCGTGCCTGTCAAGATGCGCATCTATGAGGGCATGGCCCGAGAAGAATTCGACACGTTCTCATCGGCGGTCGAGAACTACATACCTAGAATTCCCAAGCCTCTGAAGGAGAAGCCGAAGGAAGTCGTCCTCGAGTTGGAGAGGCTCAAACGGAAGCTTGCTCAGCAGGAAGCCGCCGTGGTGAAGCTCCAGGACGACGCGCGAGAGGCTCAGATAATGGGAGACTTCGTGTTCGCCAACTACGGTGAAGTGGCTATGACGCTCTCGAAGGCGAAGGACCTCCTCCTTGACTCTAAGGTTATGAATGAAATCCCGGACTTCGTCTCCTACGACCAGAAGGATGCGCTTCTCAAGGTCCGATTGAAAATGGCGGAGGTCGAACTCGATGTGAAAGGGAGCGTCGAGTCGAACGCGAGAAGATACTACGAGGATGCGAAGAGATCGAGGAAGAAGCTCGAAGGTGTCATCGCTGCCCTCGATATAGCAAAGAAGGAAATTGACGAGCAGTCCAAGGGCGTAGCTCGGAGCGAGGAGAAGGGAAAGAAGAAACACGCGCCCACAAAGAGATTCTGGTTCGAACGGTTCAGATGGTTCATATCCGGTGAAGGCGCGATCGTCTTGGGAGGAAAGGACGCGAGGACCAACGATATGCTCGTAAAGAAGCATCTCGAAGTGGGCGACCGATACGCTCACGCGGACATCCATGGGGCACCGAGCGTCGTCGTGAAGATGAAAGAGGGCGTCACGGAGAAGACTCTCTACGAAGCCTGCGAATTCGCAGTCGCCACTTCAAAAGCATGGAACGCCAAGATTGGCTCGGCAGCAGGGTACTGGGTCCTTCCAGAACAGGTGAGCAAGACTCCTCAGAGCGGCGAGTACTTGGCGAGAGGGGCATTCGTCATCCGAGGAAAGCGCAACTACTCTGACAAGCTTGAGATCGAACTTGGCATCGGCGAGATCGAGTTCGAAGGGAGCAGGAAGATCATGTGCTCACCCGCAACCGCGGTCAGGACTCGCTCAAAGAAGTATGTGATAATCAAACCTGGGAACAGAGAGAAGAACTCCTTCGCGAAACAACTTGCTGACATTCTCGAGGTCCCAATCGAGGAGATTCAGAGCATCCTTCCACCGGGTGATTTGGAAATCGTCGAACAAGTCGGACTGGTCATCCCCTGATCAATGATCTGAGCGCTTTCAGCTCCTGCTTGTACTTCTTGTCTCCCGCGGGTGTCTCCAGAACCATCGGAATCCTCTCGAGCCTCTCGTCACTCATGAAGTTCTTGAAACCCTCCATGCCGATGAATCCCTTGCCTATCTGTTCGTGCCTGTCCAGCCGGGAGCCCTGCTTCCCCTTCGAATCGTTCAGATGAATTGCCTTGAGATACCGCATGCCCAGGGTTTCGTCGAACAGTTCGAGAGTCGCTTCGTATCCCTTCTTGGTCTTGATGTCATAGCCCGCAGCGTAGACATGACACGTGTCGAAGCACACTCCGACATTCTTCTGGTCCTCCAGATAGCCTATGATTCTTGCGAGCTGTTCAAACGAGTGGCCGAGGTAAGTCCCCTGGCCAGCGGTCGTCTCAAGTATCAGCTCGACGTCGCCAGACCCGAACTCCTTCCTGGCCCAGTTCATCGATTCGGCGACCTTCTTCAGGCCCGCTTGCTCCCCGGCACCCATGTGCGCGCCTGGATGAAAGATGAGATAGCGCACACCGAGATGCTTCGCCCTTACCATCTCTTCCAAGAATGCTTCCCTGGATTGCTGGAGCAGGGCCTTGTCGGGGCTTCCGAGGTTTATCAGGTATGAATCGTGGATGACAGTCTCGGCGATCTTGAACTCCCTGGATTTCGTCTTGAAGTCCTCTGCCTCGTTTAAGCCCAACAGCCTGGCCTTCCACTGCATCTGGTTCTTGGAGAATATCTGCATGCAATCGCATGTCAATTTCCGACCGCGCTCTGGCGCTTTGTCGATGCCATCAGATATCGAGATATGGGCACCTAGCAGCAAGGAATGCTCTCCCCGCTCGTAATCCGCGACCGACTAGATAATCCTAGAAGTCCATGGTGAACAGATACGAGCCGTCGACCGGCACTGACTTCGGCGGAACACCGCTCTTGTGCATGAGGGCGATCATCGCCACGTTGTCCCTCATCACCTCGGCTGTCAATCCCTTGAAATTCTTCGCCCTCGCTATCTTCACGAGAGACTGCATCATGAAGCTCCCAATCCCTTTGGTCTGCCACGCATCTGCGACAAGGAACGCGATCTCCGCCCGGTGTGTCGCTGGGTTGAGGTGGTAGCTGCCCAGGCCGACTATCTTCTGCTTCGGACCCTCCTTTGTGATCGCGACGAGGGACATCTCATTGTTGTAGTCGATGCAGCAGAACTGTTGAAGCTTCCTGTGAGGCATCGACTTCAACATGCTGAAGAACCTGTTGATGATTGTCTGGTCGCTGAGGTCGTAGAACATGTCACTCAGCATCTCCTCGTCGGTCGGTCTGACCGGCCTGACGACGAGCTCGACGCCATCTTTGGTGGTCATTATCGCTTCAAGGTCCTCTGGATAGACGGATTCCTCCGGGCTCAGCATCTGGTCCTTGTAGATGTAGTTCAGCTTCTTCGCACCCTCGAGGAGCTTCTTCCTGAACTTCGGATGGGCGATACCGATCAGGGCCATCGCTCTCTCACGGATGTTCTTGCCGTGGAGGTACGCGACGCCCCACTCGGTCACTACATAGTGTACATCCCCCCTCGTGGTCACGACGCCCGCGCCCTCGTTGAGGTTGACGGATATCCTCGAGACAGTGTCGTTCTTCGCTGTCGAAGGCATTGCGATGATCGGTTTGCCACCCTTCGATCTCGATGCCCCTCTAACGAAATCCAACTGGCCGCCAATCCCGGAGTAGAACATGGCACCCAGGGAGTCGGCGCAGACCTGGCCTGTCAGGTCGACTTCGATGGCCGAGTTTATGGCAACCATCTTGTCGTTCTGGCATATAATGAACGGATCGTTCGTGTATTCAGTCGGGTGGAATTCAATCGCCGGGTTGTTGTCGACGTAGTCGTACAAGCTCTGGCTGCCGATGCAGAAAGACGCAACGGTCTTGCCCTGATGAAGCGTCTTCTTCGAGTTGTTGATGACTCCTTTCTCGACCAGCTCCATGAACCCGTCCGAGAACATCTCGGTGTGTATGCCTAGGTCCTTCTTATCGGTCAGAAAGTGGAGAACAGAATCTGGAATCGTCCCGATGCCCATCTGCATCGTAGAGCCGTCCTCGATGAGACTCGCAATGTTCTTCCCGATCCGCCTCGCCACATCGTCCGCCCGCTCCCTGTGAGAGTACAGCAACGGAACGTCGACGGGGATCGCCAGATCGATGTCGTCCATTCTGATGAAGCAGTCTCCAAGTGCACGGGGCATCCTCGGATTGATCTCCGCAATGACTTTGTTCGCCGATTCCGATGCGGACTTCACGACGTCGGTCGAGACGCCGTAGCTGCAGAATCCGTGCTTGTCGGGCGGGGAAACCTGGATGAGTGCGACATCGATCGGCGTTTGCCCGGACTTGAAGAGTGCGGGGATCTCCGAAAGGAAGACCGGGGTGTAGTCCGCTCTACCCTCGGCCACGGCATGTCTCGTGTTCGCCCCGATGAAGAACGCATTGTGTCTGAACTGGTCTGTGAATTTCTCCTCGGTATAGGGCGCAACACCTAGGGTCATGATGTGCATGATGCGGGTGTCCGCAAGACGACCCGCGCCTTCGATCAATGCCTTGACCAGGATCTGGGGCTCTGCCGCACCCGAGCCGATGAAGAGCTTGTCTCCCCTTCGTATGGTGGCAATTGCCTGCTCGGGGGTCCTTATCTTCTCAGCATACCTCTGCTGCCAATCCGAGAGCGCGAGCGCCTGATAATAGGAGTCGCCCTTTGCCCCATTCACTGAGGCCTTTGACTTCTCTGACATTATGGCTCATCATTGCGTAGAAAGTACCCGATTATAACCGTTTTGGGGGTACTGATGCCCAGTTTCCGAATCGGTGTTGTCGGATAACGAGAAGCGCGTGCGAATACGATCCCGAGTCGCTCTATCGTGCACTTCCTAGAGAACGAGGACTATGGCCTTCAGACCCTCGATCTCCTTCCCGATCTTTACAATCGCCTTGTCCTTATCCGAAAACACGAGCTCCGGATGCTCCTTCTGGAACCGGTCGAATATCTCCGACGGAGACATCTGATGGAGTTCCCTCAGAATCTGGTCCCGGTGCTGGGCCTGCGCTTTCATCGGAGCCTCGAGGAGAGGAGCGACGTCCAGCTCATCATCCAACCAAGCCTCGACGTCCTCCTGATCCATCTGACCGAGATTGTTCAGGATGAACCGTTGTATGGCCTTCCTCCATTCGGCTTGCATAGTCATCACTTCCTTGCTGGCAGCTTCTTGCCGGGATTCATTATGTTCTGAGGGTCGAACGTGTCCTTGATCCTCCTCATGGTCTCGAGAGCAACCTCAGAGTACTCAAGGTCGAGGTTATCCCTGTGCTGGATACCGATCCCGTGGCAACTCTGCACCGAGCCCCCGAGCCTCGTAGCAAGCCCAGCTATCTCGCGAAGGACCTTCTGATACTTCTCCCATGCCTGTTCGCCCTTGGGCAACCAGTATCGGCCCCCCGCCATCTTGTAACGACCTGCGTCGAGACTGAACTTCTCCCCGGACAGAGGCTCGATCCCGTGCCTGGGACCGATATCGTTCCACAACTTGTCGTAGAACTCGCGCATGTGCTCCATGGGAACGTAACAGGTGATCACGTCCTCGAATCCTGTCAGAGCCCGAGCGCCACACCATTGCTCGACGTACCTCGTGAGAAACGACATCGCGACATCGTGAGCCCCGAGGATTCCTCCCGTGCCGGCAACGAACTTCTTCACGGAGTCCGCCTGCGCTTCGACCTCACCCTTCGTACCGTCGAGTATGACGTATAGCAGTGCCTTCAGGCCTTTCGGAGCACCCAGCTCATCCATGTCGCTGGCCTCGTAGGCCTCCGCTCCCGAGTAGCCGATTCCGGATGCCATCAGTCTCTGAGCGGCGGCCATCGCGGTCCAGAAATCCGAGTAGAATGACAGGACGACCTCTCGGGCCTCAGGAATAGGTTCGACCCGCAGAGTGGCCTCGGTTATTACGCCAAGCGTGCCCTCGGAGCCGATGAAGAGCTGATGCAGCCTGTATCCAGTGGATGTGTACAGCACCTTAGGCCCTGTTCGCAGGATGCTCCCGTCAGCAAGCACCACCTCCAGTGACATCACGCGGTCCGCTATAGTGCCGTATTTGTTGTTCCTTCTGCTGAAGCCAGAGGTCGATATCGAACCGCCGACCGTAGCCACCCTGAGCGAGCCCTGTTCTTGAGTCAGCCAGAGTCTGTGCTCCGCAAGCCTGTCCTCGAGCTCCTTCAGAGTGATCCCTGTCTGGACTGTTACGTGGAGGTTGGCGACATCGACCTCGATGACTCGATTCATCCTGATCGTGTCGACGACGATCCCTCCGTAGACCGGGACAAGCATGCCGGTCCTGTTCGAGCCGCCTCCCTTCGGTATAAGCGGGATCTTCTTCGAGGACGCGATCTTGACGACGCTCTGTACTTCGGACGTCGATTCGGGAAGCACGACGAAATCTGGGAAGTACTTGTACTCGTCCTCGAATCTTATCCTGTACGTGTCCTTCGTGTATGGAAGAAGATCGGATTTCATCCAGAGGACTTTGGATCCCCCTATCGCCGCAACGAGTTCCTTTCTGACGGCCTCGTGGATCGCTGGCTCGAGCATTACCGGGCACCTCCTCTGTCGATTGCAGCGCGGTCCAGAAGGACGGACAGTTCGAGCACTTCCATTCGCGAGCCTATGCTTTGGGCAGCCGTTCTGAGAGTCTGCACGCAGAATGGACATGTGGTCACAAGGACATCGGCTCCTGTCTTCTCAGCCTCGACGATCCTTCTGACGGCAGCCTTCATCGATACTTCGGGATATGCGGTCTTGACTCCGGCACCTCCGCCGCAGCATCTGGACTTCTCCCTGGTGTTCTTCATCTCCGTCAGTTTGACACCTGGGATCGACTCGAGTATCTTTCGGGGTGGGTCGTAGACCTCGGTGTGCCTTCCAAGGTGGCATGGGTCGTGGTAGGTCGCCTTG
Organism: Thermoplasmata archaeon; assembly: GCA_022865445.1. Taxonomy (GTDB): domain Archaea; phylum Thermoplasmatota; class Thermoplasmata; order UBA10834; family UBA10834; genus COMBO-56-21. The sequence continues at coordinate 6,636 of JALHSX010000339.1, forward strand.
ATAGGTGTGTTCTTCAGCTTCAATCGACCAGAAGTCAGAAGTCTTGACAGGTATTCCGTCGAATGTAGGATCTCGATGTCTCTGCCAAGGCCTGGGTAGTCCTGCTTCAGCGTCTTGTAGCAGCCCGAGCACGCCGTCACTATTCGTTTGGCCCCTGTTTCCCTTAACCGCTTCTCGTTCTCCTTGCGAAGCTTCTCGAAGAGCTTGGAGTTGCCCACGCGCTTCACGGTGGAGCCACAGCAGACTTCGTCCTCCAGGAGAAGGCCATAGTCCTCGCCCGCAAGCTCCATCAAGTGAGCAAGGGCGACGGGGCCCTCCTGAAGAGATCTATCTAGAGCGAACGTGCAGCCCACATAGAACAGGGTCCCGGTCTTGCCGGGGACCACACGCCTTCCCTTCAAGCCCTTCGCCCATCTCTTCCTGGCTGTCTTCGGCTCCTGCCACGGGTTGCCGTAGTTCTCAAGACTCTTGATCATCAACGCATGCCCAGGCAGATATGGAAGCCCTCTATCGACGAGATACTTCCTGAAAGTTTCGGTGGCTTCTGCGTTCTTGAGATGTGCCGTGCACGAGAACTCATCCCTACGACAAAGCAAGCACGAGTATGCGATCCGAACGGCCCTCTCATCCGGCTGGAGAACGCCGTTGACCAACGCTCGGATGAGAACGTTTCTTCCCTTCGGCGATATCGTCTCCTCGAGGAGTTCGGAATACATCGGGCATTCGTCTTTGCAGCAGCCGCATCTGCACTTGACGCACGCCTCCGCTACCTCGATCATCTCCGCAATCTCAGTGTCCATGACACGCATCACCTGAGGGACTATGACTGCCGAACGCTAGACCGTGATTGAGAGCGTTGTATTTGACCGTTGGCAGGGTCCCTACCTGCACTGGCCTTATCCGGGGGGGAGCAGCAAAAAGTAGATTCGGCCGGAGTGCATCTCCACCCCAAATTGGGAGTGAAGGAATGGCCAGGGGAAGGTTGGCATTTCTGAAGAACGACGAAATCAGAAGAATCCACGAGACCTCACTGAGAGTGCTCGGAGAAGTCGGGATCGTTGTCCACAGCGAGAACGTGGGAAAGATGCTGATTGCTGCAGGTGCGGAAGCCTCGAAAAGCGAGAGGCGGATCCTGATTCCTGACAGCCTTGTGAAGGCATCCCTTATGAGCGCTCCGAAGTCTGTTCTCCTCGCGGCCAGGGACAAGTCGCGGGACATCAGAATCCCTGCGGGGGACAGGATCCGTGTGTCCAACGGAGGAGAAGGAGTCTACGTCAAGGACCTGCTCACTGGCGAATCGCGACCATCGACTCTTCGGGACTTGCAGGATTTCATGGTGTTGGCAGAAGCACTCCCCCAAGTGGACTTTTGCTGGGGGATGGTCGGCGCATTGGACCAACCCACGCATCTCAAGAACATCGCGGAGCTAAAGGCGTGCATCGAGCACACCACCAAGCATTTCCAAGGCGGAGCTTCCAGCGCAGAGGAGGCAAGGAAGATGGTCGAACTCGCGTCCATCATAGCTGGAAACCGCGAAGAGCTCAGCAAGAGACCTTTCATCTCCGCCGTTCAGTGTCCAATATCGCCCCTCGCTTTCGAGAGCGGACTTGCCGAGGCGCAGGTCGAGTTCGCACGAAATGGAATTCCCGTGGTCGCGATGGTGGCCTCTGTTGTCGGCCTGACTTCTCCTGTCACCCTTGCAGGCTC
>JALHSX010000048.1 GCA_022865445.1 Thermoplasmata archaeon
CACGGCTCACTCTGTTCTCCTCAGCCAACAAGTACGCTCCAAATCCTATAGCCCAGAACATTGCAGGATAGAAGATCATCCGCTCCATACCGCCTGCGCCCAGACCAGCGTATGTGTTGCCAGCGAAGAGGGCCAATGCCGAAAGGCCGATCAGGCCGAGAAGAATGAACAAATACGACATAGGAGGCCGAACCATCTTGCTGGAGCAGATTACTGCCAAGTTCCCGAAGAGGAATGCCAAGAGAGCGAACAGGGCATGCACCTCAGGAATGTAGTTCTCATTGAAAACTCCCACACCAATAGCCCCTATTCCGGACAGCGCGAGGAACAGCCAGATAAGGGATTTCCCGGGCCTGAGCCGCAACAGGGCAGCGGTCACCAGAGCCATCAACCCAAAAACGATAATCGCACCCGTGAAGATCAGACGCGAGGAAGTCGGGCCAACCCCCAAATCGCTGATGTAGTTCTGAGATGTGCTGTATCCAGGGTACAGAAACTCGGCCAGATGCACCATGAATAACATCTCCAGGCCTCCGACGAGAAGCAAAAGACCAGGGGACCGCAGATTGACCATGAAGCGAATACGTCGGCGATACATAATGGTGATTCCCATGGTGAGAAGAAATGAACGGGAACAGAAAGAAGAGGGAGTTTAGCTCGGTGCAATAGTCATTTGGCAGTCGAAGAGCGGGATCTTGCGGAGACGGGTTCGGACTGCTGAGGTGCTAGCAAAAGACCGGTGCTCATTCCCGACCAAACAATATTATAGCTGCTTCGTTTTTCCTTATATAGTCAGTATTCGGGGGAGAAGCATGAAAAACACGAAGGACCCTAGGCCACGTCATCCAGTCATCGAGAACGATCTAGAAGACCTGTCAAGATCTGTTCGACAACCGCTCTCTTCTGAGAATCAACACGCGCCTCAGGAAGTTTTCGTGGAGCCAGGTGCCACCTGGTTCAAGCCACGTGATGAGACAGTCAACATCCTCAGCGCCAGACACAAGAAGACCGACGATCTCATCGAAAGCCTTCAGCGGGCACTCAGGGAACAGGCCGTTTCCGGAATGCCCGAGTCGAAGCAGTCGATCCCTTACAGCAGGCTGTCCGGCGCGAGGGCGTCTCGGATAGGGCGAAGACACGACTCCGTCCAGGAGCATTCGACAAAGATCGTTCAGACTCGAAAGAAGGATGAACATGTTCAAATCACCCGCAGTGTGTCGAAGATAGAGAAACTCGTTCTTCTCTCTGAGGCGCAGGGAATCGACATGTCCATGGTGGTCAGGAACATCGCGGACGCGAAGGCGGCCCTCGACCGGCGGAGGACCACTAAAGCCAAACGCGCCGTAGCAAGCGCTGACCGGCATGCAATGGATGCCATATCACAGAGGTTTCCGTCGCTCATGCGAGAGACGTACGCCTCCCTCAAGCAACTGGAGAAAGTGTGCGGAAGCGCGGACGCTTTGAGACAGCTCGCGGACCACGCCAAGACCGCCCAGAAGAGGAGAGAGTACGCTGAGGCCCTTCGATCATTGACCGAGGCGAGGAAAGGTATACAGGAGGCCGAGAACGAGGCTGTCCTCAGGATCATCGCCGATGCCAAGGACAGGTTCGTGATGGCGAAGAAGGCGGGGCTCAACATCGACGAGGCAGTGAACCTCCTGAACAAGTCCAGGGACAGGCTCAGACAAGGTGAGTTTGAGGAGGCTGTCAGATGCGCGATGGAGGGCGGGAAGGTCGTGGAGACATCGTTCGAGCACAGCCGAGAGGCCCGGATTGCTCTAATGGAATGCGTCAAGGCCGTCAAGCTCGCTGAGGCCCTTGGAGCCGATGTCCAGGAGATGAACGGGATGTTGGCGGAGGCGAAGAGCCTCTTCAAACAGAACAACCTGGCGACGTTTGCAGAATGCTCGCATAGACTGCTCGACCTCGCCAGGAACGCAGCCTATGGCAGGGCCGCAGAGTCGTACGAGCTGGCCGAGAAGGCATTGACCCTGGCGAAGAAGGCAGGAGTCGAGGTGTCGGAATCGGAGGAGAAGCTCAGGAGATCGAGAGAGTGCCTCGGCAACGACGAGCTGGCAAAGAGCCTCTCGATGGCGAGCTCGAGCATGTTCGAGTCGTACTCCGCTCTCGCCAACACGATGGATGACAGGCTGAACAACATCGATGAGTTCGCGAAGGGCATAGAACGTGAGGTGGATAGCCTGACGGAGGTCCAGGAGGCGATCGATAATTCCAAGGAACGGAATCTCGAGAACCTGAGGAAGTACGTAAAGCTCTCGGAGGAGATCATCGGGGATGCGTACGAGAGCGCGGCCGCGTATTCTTGCGTTGCGCAGGACATCGTGAAGCAGGCCTATGAGAGCTCGGTCCAGGCGAACCCTTTCAAGGATTTGGTGGGGAAGAACACTGGAAGACTCGATTTGTCCTCCGGGACCGCGTCGACCAACGAACTCTGCTTCGAGGACAAGAGACAAAGGCTCATCGACCTGTATCTCACGGGGAAGGTGTCAGAGAACCAGCTTGACAAGCTCCTGCTGATGATCGATTCGAGCGTCGCGAAGAACAACCTCGTCTAGTCTAGACCTTCTGAGAAGAGGGCGCGATTCCCGTAGGACGGGGCGAAGCCAAATACCCCTAAATACTCCAAAGCAGTTTATCGCGTGGCAAAGCCCGTAGCCGGACGCCAGCACGAGGAAGTGGACAAGAAGAGACAATATCGATCATTCGAACCGCGAAATCAAGACCTGAGGTTGCTGCTGATTCCGCACCATATGTGATTGACCACCTACGGCGGCCCTCGGATCTGTCCGGCCAATCAGGCCATAGAATGAGGAGGCAGAGAAGATGGAGAGTAGAAAGCGGGGCATGGGATGGCTGCCCGACTATCCGGACATTCGAGACTATTCATTCGAGAGCAAGGAACTGCTGAGCAAGAAGGAGATCCATGCGCTTGTCACCCCCATCGGTCTGCAGAAAGCAAACCGGACAACTCTACCGTCTTCCGTTGACCTCAGGAGATGGTGTCCTCCCATCGAGGACCAGGGCGAGATCGGATCCTGCACCGCGCATGCAGGCGTTGGGATGGTCGAATACTACGAGAAGAGGGCTTTTGAGAAGCATATCGACGCTTCGCGGCTTTTCCTGTACAAGGCCACGAGGAATCTCTCCGAACTGCACGGAGATAGCGGCGCATCG
>JALHSX010000049.1 GCA_022865445.1 Thermoplasmata archaeon
TCCAGGCAAAGGTACAGAAGAAGGGCGCGGCTTTCATAATCACCTTAAGGAAGGCGAGTGGGCCATGACCAGCGTGCTGATCGTTGACGACGAACTCTTCATCGTCGAGCTGTACAGGGACATCCTGCAGCTGAGAGGGTACAGAGTGACCGGGACCGCATTCGACGGGGAGGAGGCGCTGAAGAAGTACACCACATCGACCGACAAACCGGACGTGATCATCATGGACCACAGGATGCCCGTCATGAATGGTGTCGACGCGACCAAGGAGATCATGAAGCTCAACCCGAGTCAGAAGGTCATTTTCGTCAGCGCGGACGTCCTGGTCGAGAAGGAAGCGAGAGATGCGGGTGCGATAGATTTCCTGCCGAAACCGTTCAGGATGGATGACCTCATCGAAAAGATGGAACGGATCGCCTCTCTCCGATAACCCGCGAAAGACCACTTCTCGCCATACTGGCAATAATATGCGAGCACACGAATACAAACCGATAAGTTAAAATGCCAAACGGGCATATTGGACCACGGTAGTGCTGCAAGATGTTGGATGGCTTCACCAAGACGAGATCCATGAGTTTTCCCAGACAGGTCCTCGCTGGCCATGGATGCATACGCCAGGTCGGCACAATGTGCGAGGAATTCGAGCTCAAAGGCATTGCGCTGATAGTCACAGGACCCACTACGGGCGCGCTGGCCGCCAAGACGGTTAGAGACTCCCTTGAGGAGAAGAAGTACGACGTTCATCAGGTGGAGGTCGGAGTAGCGGACCAGCAGAACCTGGTCAAGGTCGAGGAGGTCGCCAAGGACGTGCGCGCGTCGTTCCTCCTGGGAGTCGGGGGCGGCAGCAAGATCGATCTCGCAAAGCTGGCCTCGGTCAATCTCAAGGTACCTTTCATGAGCGTCCCGACATCGGCCTCGCATGACGGCATCGCAAGTCCACGCGCATCCATCAAGGACGGGGGCAACTCCCTTTCTCTCAATGCAACCGTACCCTTGGGTGTCATCGCGGACACCGCCCTGATCGTCAAGGCGCCTTACAGGCTCCTCGCATCTGGATGCGCCGACGTGATATCGAACTCCACCGCGATTCTCGACTGGCAGCTTGCAGAGAGGCTCCGATCAGACGATTTCAGCTCGAGCGCTGCGAACCTCGCCAAGTACGCCTCGGAATCCATAATCGAGAACGCTTCAGCGATCAAGCCAAACCTCGAGGAGAGCGTCTGGATCGCGATAAGGCCGATAATCATCTCCGGCATATCGATGGCCGTCGCGGGTTCCTCGAGACCGACCAGCGGTTCTGAGCACATGTTCTCTCACCTTCTCGATAAAATCGCGCCAGGCAAGGCTCTCCACGGAGAGCAGTGCGGCGTCGGGTCAATCATGATGATGTACCTGCACGGAGGGGATTGGCAGCGGATACGTGATGCCCTCCTGATGATAGGTGCGCCTACTAGCGCCAAGGATCTAGGTGTGTCGAAGGAACAGCTGATAGAGGTTCTCGTGCACGCTCACGAGATCAGGAAGGACCGGTACACCGTGCTTGGAGACAGGGGGTTGAACCCAGACGCTGCTGAACGCCTGGCGAGGATTACTAAAGTGATCTGAGAAAGGGGTGTTCAGCATGGTATTGGTGACTGTCGTAGGCGAACAGCAGTGCAAGAAAGGATTCGAGTTCGTTTTTGGAGGCCCTCTTGCAGAGTGCAGGGAATGCAAGGTGAAGAACGTCTGCTTCCACCTGGAGCAGAACAGGTGGTACAGAGTGACGGAGATAAGGGATGTCCACCACGAATGCAAGATACACGAGGGCGGAGTCAGGGTGGTCGAGGTCGAGAAGCTCCCGACGCGCGCCGCGATACCGACAAGTGCGGCTGTCGAGGGTTCGATGATAACCTACGAGGAGATGGATTGCGACCGCATGGGATGTAGTCACTACAGGATCTGCAGACCTTGGGGAGCTGGAGAAGGGATGAGATTCAGGATAGAATCGGTCGAGAAGGATATCGACTGCCCAAAGGGCGCGAGCCTCAGGGTCGTTCTGCTTGGATGAGTCTCCCGCTCAGAGTTCCGCGAAGCTGGAACTATCCTCCGCTGACGGGAGGCAGGAAAGAGACCTCGTCTCCATCCCTGAGGATCTTGCCCGGAGGACCATATTCCTTGTTCACCGAGAGGATTATGTGATCACGAAACCGTCCCATCGGCGGGAATCTGCGCACATACTCGTCGAGGAGCATCTGGACCGTCATGCCGTCTTTGATCTCCAGATTCTCCTCTTTCGCGCCGACAATATCTCTGAAAGCGGCGAAAAGCGTAACTTTTATTCTCACGCATAGACCCCTTGATCTGATGCACAGTAGATGTCGTACCGATATTCAAATCATTTGCCCGGAGCATCTGAGACCCGGGAAGAAGATGGTCTCTCGACGAGGAAGCACAGGCCGA
>JALHSX010000340.1 GCA_022865445.1 Thermoplasmata archaeon
AATGTGGAGGTCTGCGCTGCCGAAGAAGATTGTCGCGGCTGGGTTTATCTTGAGGATCTCCTGCGTGGCGCTTACTCCGTCTTTGACAGGCATCCTCTGGTCCATGATGATTATCACGGGCTTCTCTTTCATGTCTCGGTATTTCCTAACGGCCTCTTCGCCGTCCGAGGCGACGCCTATGACACTGTGCCCGTTCGCCTCCAAGATATCCCTGTAGAGGTCGACGATGAACTTCTCATCATCTACAAGGAAGACTGTGGCTATTGTACAACCTCCTGGGCCTGTACGCTATTGCATGCCAACTGCGAATGCCCAGAACATGTCTTGTCGGGCTGCTCGCCCGCCAAGCCAGACTGGGTCATGTCGATTGATTTGGACGTTATTTAATGCTTTTCACGACGTCGACTACCCTGGAAATCCGCATCTGGAAGTGCTTCTGCCTGCCGTAAACATTTAAATATGAAATCGCCTGATAGGTCCTCCGAAACCTATGCCGAAGAACAAGAAAGGCGAAGGATTCCACTCAGCAGCTGGTCTCATCAGATACTTCGACTCCGAGGACGACAAGGCGCTCAAGGTCAACCCGTGGTTGGTTGTAGCGTTATGCATCGCCGTCTCGGTCCTGGTTCTGACCCTCGGCGCCCTTGCACCGACTTAGGCCTTTTCAGCAGCTTTTGGCAGCAAGACTTTGAAGACACTACCCCGTGAGCGGTCGCCTGGCACCCTGTCCTCGACCCAGACTCTCCCCTTGTAGGAGTTCACAATGGTCTGCGCGATGTGCAGTCCTAGCCCGCTGCCACCGCCTGAACTCGAAGCCTGGGTGAATCGGTCGAATATGATGGGTTTGAGCGCGTCATCGACGCCAGGCCCTTGGTCTGCGACAGAAACGCACCACATCATCCGTTTGTCCTCTCGCTGCTCCGTTATATCCACATCGATCTCCGCACTCTCGTGCATGTCGAATTTGATCGCGTTGGTGAAAAGGTTCAGGAAGACGTCTTTCGCGAGGTCGTTCATCATGCTTGTTCGGGGCGTTCCATCATCGTTCAGCAATTTCAGCTTCGATTGCTTGCTCGGACTGAATGACTCCGCCGCTGCGAACGCCTCCCTCACAACAGCGATTATATCCATCGGCTTGAGATCCTTGCCAGTCGCGATCTCAACTTTCGCAAACAGCTTGACATTGTTGATGAGCTTGTTCAGGTTCCAGACCTGATCCAATGCTTTTGCGAGGTTCTTCCTCGATGGTTCAGGGACGCCCTTCCTGGCCATCGCTAGCTCGACAAACCCGCTCACAGCCTGCGCGTAGTTGTTGACGTCGTGTCCGATGAGATCTATCAGGAGCTCGATTTTCTTACCGTCGTTTGCGAGCTCCTCGTAGAGCTCGGCGTTCTGTATCGCGATGGCTGCAAGATCGGAGAATATCTCGATCGCCCTCAACTTCTCGTCAGATGGGACCTTGTGGTCGTCGGGTTCATCAATCTCGAGATACCCTAGAAGGCTGCCGTCTCTGGCCTTCATCAGGAGGTCAATGTAGTCCGATTCTGACCATTCGTCCGGAAACCTTCTCGCCCTGTCGAGCCTCTCCGGATGGGCAATGAATAACATGTCTTCATCATCGGGTTCCCAGTTCTCTGCTGGGATGTAGTAGGTGTTCGTGCTGACCTTGAACTCCGGTCTGAGGTCCCTCATCATCCTGTCGAGTGTGTACTTCACCTTCCTGATCTCCGTCTCTCCCTCAGGTTCGAAGCCGTATGCGGCTCTGACTGCGAAGAGGCCCGTGTCCTTCTCCCTGATTCCTATCGTGCATTTCGCAAGACCGAACGTCTCTGACACCGTCTTGCATATCTTCTGGAGAAGGAGATTCACGTTCTCGACGTACTGAAAATCCGAGGTGACTTCGAGTATGCTTTCGATTGCTGCGTTTTTCAGGTCGTCTGCTTTGCGCCCGCTAAGTTGTTCACCCATTATCTGTCCACCGATTTGCCGGAGAAACACCAGTTCCTCTTCTGAATCCAACCCTGAATCCAGAAATGAGTCATCGCATATCAAGCTATTGTGCATGGTGTGCGCCCATTTGCTGTGTTACCGACACAGCACCAGGGTCGAAGTAGATAGGCTGATGTACAAGCTTCGCCAATCATGCTGGCCGAAGAACCGATAGCGATATATATGGCGCAGTTCTTCCCGCGCATGCTCGAGGCGCATGGACATGGCAAAGGACGAAGTCGTGTTTGATTGCCTTCACGGGTAGATACACCCGGACCAGCCAGTGCGCCAAAGAGATTCTTGTGAGAGCCTTTTGGTCAGGCACCGCCATCGTCCGCGGTCCAGCCGGCGCCATAGGGTTTCTGGAGGTATTTGGATGACGACAGTAAGGATCGCCCTTCCAAACAAGGGCAGGTTGAACCAAAGCGCCATTGGACTGATGAACAAGATAGGATTTCCCATGCCAGATTCCAGCAACCGCACGTTGCTGGCCGAGTTCGGCAAGGGAAGATACGAGGTGCTCCTTGCCAGAGCCCAGGACATTCCCGGGTTCGTGGAGATGGGTGCGGCTGACCTGGGCATCACTGGGCTGGATCTTGTGATGGAGACGGGAAGGGACGTAGAGAACTTGATGCAGCTCGACTTCGGGAGATGCAGACTGGTTGTCGCAGTGCCCGAGGACTCTCCGCTCGAGAATCCGGAACAGGTCGAGGAAGGCTCCACGGTCGCCACATGTTTTCCAAACCTGACCAGGACATACTTCGAGAGCCTCGGAAAGACGGTGAGGATAGCCGAGGTGACGGGCGCCACGGAGGTCGCTCCTCAGGTGGGTCTCGCGGATGTGATCACAGATCTGACTGAGACAGGCTCGACTCTGAAGTTGAACCACCTCAAGGAGATCGGGGTTATCCTCGAATCGCGAGCAGTCCTCATAGCCAATTCGAAATCGATGACTGAGAAGCGCGCAAGAGTCGAGGAACTTACGAGCGCGTTGGAGAGCGTGATGAACGCCTCGAGGAAAAGGTATCTCCTGGCGAACATACCCAAGAGCAGCCTGCCAAATCTCAGCACATTGCTGCCGGGGATCTCAGGACCCACTATCATGAACATCATGGGCAGGGATGACCTGGTGGCAATCCACGCCGTGACCAACGAGGACGAGATCAACGGCGTCATCACCATGCTCAAGAGCACAGGCGCGACTGGCATACTGGTCATGCCCATTGAAAGGATGGTACTGTGAGATGCTGACCTACGAGTTGTGCAAGATGAGCGAAGGGGCGATCAATGGGATCCTTTCTCGAAGGGGCGTCGACCTCATTCGGGCAGCCGCGATTGCACGACCGATCATCGACGAGGTGAGATCAAGGGGTGATGCGTCAGTTGTCAAGTTCGCGAAGAAGCTCGACGGATTCCGAGGAGGTTCGCTGACCCTATCCAGAGACAAGATTCGGTCCTCGCGAAAAAGCGTTTCGAAAGAAACCATTAGGGCGCTGGCGACGAGCAAGCGGAGGATAGAGTCATTCCACTCGAGGCAAACTCTTGAACCTTTCGTGTACAGAGATGAGTGCGGGACCATGGGGCAGCGAGTTGTCCCGCTCGATCGTATCGGTGTCTACGTCCCGGGTGGTACCGCGAACTACGTCTCGACTGTCCTTATGGCGTCAATCCCTGCGCGCATCGCAGGTGTCAAGGAAATCGCGATGTGCACGCCAGGCAGGAACGGCACGGTGCCCGATGAGATCCTGGCAGCTGCCGACCTGTGCGGCATCACAGAGGTTCACCCAGTCGGCGGAGCCCATTCTATCGCCGCGATGGCGTATGGTACCAGGTCGATTCCCATGGTACAGAAAATCGTCG
>JALHSX010000341.1 GCA_022865445.1 Thermoplasmata archaeon
CTGTCTTGGCCTTGTTCCAGGTCTCCCAAGTCGGCTTGAACGCCATGCAGTCGCCACACCAGTTCCCGGTGAACAGCACGAGAGCCGCCTGGCCATCCTTTGCGACAATGCTCCGCAGCTCCTCGAAGCTGACCTCCTCAGACATGGATATCAAGTGCCCTCAAGGACAAGATGCGACTCACCCTAGTTCAATCTTCGTCCGGATGGCGAACTGCCATCGTTGGCAGACAGTTACTCGTGAAACTTGCAGCGTGGCTGGACTGTGGAAAACGACGGCAGAATCGCAGTGGACCGAGAGAGCTGCTGTCTAGCCCTTCATCAGAACCGCTCTGATTTTCCGTGCGATATCCTTCGACGCTTCATCTGCCGGGACGATCTCGATCTCCTCCGGACCAGCAGCTCCGAGACCAAGTTCGACCGCCCTTCTGATCTGGTCCTGCTTGAACACCGGTTTGCCATCAATCTTGCGGGTGCCACCATGCATCTTCAGTGTGGCAACTCCGACGGCGTCCAAGGCAACCCTGTCCGTTGCTGCGAATGTCAGATCAGCTTTCCATCTTGATCCGGACATCGGCCCACCGGTGTAGAACGCCTCTACTCCGTCCATTACCAGCAGAACAGGCTTGTACGGGTAGTTCATCTCGGCGATCATGTTTCTCTGGTTGATGACCGAAGTGTGCAGCTCAGTCATGTTCCTTCTGTGAACCATCCCGGTCGTCAACTTCAGAGACATCGTGAAATGCCCTCCGTACTGGTGTGTCTTGAGGCAGCATAGACCTATGACGGCATCCGCTTCGAGAACCGGCTTGGCGAACCAGAATCCATTCATCCAATGGCTCCCAGGCGGTTTCACCTTCACGTAGTTGCTCTTCGGCATCTCGTCGAACACCAGGCACTCGAATCCCAGCTCCTCCGCCAATGCAAGAACACCCTTTTCCTGAAAGACCTTGCGTGTCTTCTCGGGGCCGCTTCTGTCTCCCACGACTATCTTCTTCGGCGCCTGCTCCTTGATCAGTTGAATCATCGTTCTGAGCGTGTCGATGTGAGTTGACCCAGGTGCCGGGTCAGCAGTATTGAAGTTCGGCTTGACGAGGACTGTCTTCCCTCTTAGGTCCGGCATTCCCAGGGTCCCGACCGCTTTACTGGTTCCGCTCGCTCTGTCTGGGTCAAGAGCGATGACGACTTTCGATTTGGGCATGTGACGGGGTCTCCTTTGGCAATGACTCTGAGTGAATGGTCTGCCATTACCTTTTCGCAGAAATGGTGTTGATTGCGAGCTCAACCGCTTCTTTCGGGGTGTCGACCTCGATGAGCTTCGGGATCGGCTTCGTATGTGCCCTCTCGAGCTTCCAGGTCCGCAGACCGATCACCGTCTTCCCCAGGTTGAGCGCGTGGGCTATCTCGGAAAGAGTCCCATATTCCCCACCGACAGCAATCACCACGTCGGCTGTCTTGACCAGCATGACGTTCCTTCCCATACCCATTCCCGTGACTATGGGTATCTGGACGTACGGGTTCGCATCATCCCTATTATCGGATGGGATGATGCCGATCGTGAGCCCTCCTTCCTTTCGGGCTCCTCTACAGACAGCCTCCATGACGCCTCCGAGGCCGCCGCAGACGACAGCAGCACCTCTCTTGGCTATCTCGGAGCCTACCTCCTCCGCCAATGCCAGAATACCTGGATCGGCCTTGCTGGAGCCTATTACACCCACTATCTTGAAGCCCACGTAGGGGTCTAAGCGCTCTTCCAGTTCATAAACACAATCGAGCTAGATTCTCAGGAGTCGGGTTTTCCATCAATATCTTTATAAACTCTCATAATTGATATTAGCCGACTAAAATCGGAGGAACCCCCCGATGCCAGATATTAGA
>JALHSX010000342.1 GCA_022865445.1 Thermoplasmata archaeon
GACTGCGGCGTTCATCAATGTCTGGCCAGATACGTATCCGGCATCGTAGACGGCAAGTGCAACCGTCTGGTCCAGCCCCTCGATCTTCCGGAGCCTCTCTAGGAAAGTCTCCTGTGGCTGCGGTGCAGGGCCAGCGGGTGCGGGTGGGGCCTGCTCCGATGCCCCGGGCTGTGGAGCGACCGCTGCCGGCGCGGCTGGAGCCGCTACCGGTTTCACATCGTCTTTGTGCAGGCTGTCGTAGATGCGCTTCGCATCGAGCTTGGTGATCCCTTCGACGATCGCGAAGTCCTCCGTGCTGGCTTCCTTCATGTGCTCGACGGAGCTGTACCCGGCATCCACCAGCTTCATGGCCTTGTCAGGCGAGATTCCGGAGATGCTGGTGAGAGTATCCATCCCCTGCTTCATCTTGAGGGATGTGAGCCCGATCACCATGGCTTCGGACTCGATGTTCCATTCCACTATGTAATCTCCTCGCGGAGAGTCGGCTATCTCGAAGTGCCTAGCTCTCGTTTCCCTGGCGATCTTGTCCTTCCAGCTCTCGAGGAATCCTTCGACCCGTCGGCTGCATTCTATCTCGACTCTGATGAACTCCTCGACGTTCAGACCCATGTCCTTGCGCATCTGCTGGACGCGCCTGATGATCTCTCTTGAGAAGCCCTCTGATTCCAGCGCGGGCGTCTGCTCCAGGTCGAGATACATAATGCCTTTCGAGAACTCGGCGCTGACAACGTCTGGAGGAAGTGTTGATGTGAATGACACCATGTTCGGAAGGATCTTCACCAGCTGACCCTCGATGCCCAGCGAGTACTCCCCCTTGTCGATGCCTGCCTTTATCGTCTTCGCCGGCCTGTTCTTTAGGAGAACGGCTATCTTGCTGGACCACTGGCGGTAGACCTTGCCGATGGCGTTCGGGTTGGGGACGACGCTGAGGATCATCTCATCCCACTCCTCTCCCGCGGGGACCAGTTGCAGGTCCTTGATGTTGTTCTGGGAAAGCAGGGGGTCCTTCAGGCTGAGCAACGACTCGATGACCTCATCCGACTCCGCTTTGATGACTACCCTCTTCACGGGCCATCTCAGGTTGAGGTTGGATTCCTGCCTTATGCGGGCCACCGTCTCCGATATCTCGCGGACGAGGTTCATGCCCTCCTCCAGCTTCGTGTCGATCCATCTCGGGTCGAAGGCCGGCCATGATACCATGTGCACGCTCTCAGGCCTGCCGTTCAGGTTTGTGTATATGACCTCGGAAATGTGCGGCGTCATCGGCGCCATGAGCGCGACTGCGGTTGATAGCGCCTCGTGAAGGACCTTGAATGCCGCGAGTTTGTCCTTGTCCTCGCCCTCCTTCCAGAGCCTATCTCGTACGAGCTTGACATACCAGCGGGACAGGTCCGTGACGACGAAATCCTCTATCGCCCTGGCGGCCCTGTGTAGTTCGTAGACTTCCATGGCGCCGGACACATCCCTCTTGAGGCTCTCAATCCTCGAGAGCATCCATCTGTCCTCCGCTCTCAGGCTATCCTTGATCGCCTCAAGTCTCGTGCTCGCTGGATCGAACTTGTCTATCGACATGTAGAGCGTGGCGAACTTGTAGACGTTCCACAGGATGTTCAGGGTCCTATTGGCGGCCTTGACACCCTCCAGCTGGAACGAAAGATCGTCCCAGGGGGCGTTCGCTTTCAGGAGATAGAACCTCAACGAGTCGGCCCCCAGAGTGTTGACAATGCCAACAGGGTCTACCGCGGTGCCTTCGCTCTTCGACATCGCCTGACCCTCGGGGGTCATCGCCCAGCCGTGCATCAGGACGGAGTTGAACGGCGACCTGCCGAAGGCCAGGACACCGGTCACTAGCTGCGAGTAGAACCAACCCCTGGTCTGGTCATGCGCCTCAGTGATCCACTCGCTAGGCCACCACCTATCGAACTCATCCTTGGATGCGGGGTATCCGAGCGACGCCCAGGAGCACACGCCTGCGTCGAACCAGACGTCGAGCACATCTGGGACTCTCGTCATCGTCTTCTTGCATTTGTCGCACTCGAACGTGAGTTTGTCTATCCAGGGCCTGTGGACGTCCATACCCTCTACGAAGCCTCTGGCAGTCTTCAGCTCGTCTATGGACGATACTAGCCTGATGTTGCCGCACTCGCATCTCCATATCGGCAGTGGAGTTCCCCAGTACCTCTGTCTGCTTATGCACCAGTCCCGGGCATTCTGGATCCAGTCCTTTTCCCTGTTGGAACCCGCCCACTCGGGATACCACTTGACCTTGTCGTTGGCCTGGTTGATATCTTGCTTGAAATCGGTGACCTTCAAGAACCATTGGTCGGTGATTCTGTAGATGATGGGCTTCTTGCATCTCCAGCAGTGCCCGTATCTGTGCGTGACTGTGGCCTCGTGGAACATCGCGCCGTGCTCCACCAGGTCCCTCATGACGAGCGGGTTCGCCTCCCGGACGTTCTTGCCGGCATAGTGTTCGCCCACCTCTGCGGTGTATGCGCCCGTTTCATCGACCGGAGAGAATGCCTCCAGCTCGTGCTTCTTGCCTATCTCGTAGTCCTCGGGTCCGTGGCCGGGAGCGATGTGGACTATGCCTGTGCTCTCGTTTGTGACCGTATCCGATGTGAGTATCGAGTGAACGAACTTACCCTTGACCTGCTGCTGGTACGGGACAAGGTCCGCCAGGGGATGGCCGTAGTGCATCCCGACAAGCTCCGACCCTTTAGCGGTCTCGAGGATGGTCGCTTCCTCTATCCCTGCGATCTTCTTCAGCTCTTCAATCTTCTCTGCCAGCAGGATCAGGGTCTCCTCGATCATGCCGCGCTTCACGTTCACGACTGCATAGGTGAAGTCAGGGTGAACTGCCGCTGCCAGGTTCCCAGGTATCGTCCATGGAGTGGTGGTCCACACGAGCAAGTATGTGTTCGGCTCGCCCCCGACCGGAAACTTCACATAGATCGAAGGATCGGTCTCGTCCCAGTACTCTATCTCGGCCTCGGCGAGAGCTGTCTCGCATCGAGGACACCACGGCAGCACTCTGTGGTCGATCGCCAGCAGGTTCTTGTCGTAGGCCTGCTTGAGTGTCCACCAGACAGACGCCACATAGGACGAATCGACTGTGAGGTACGGCCTGTCCCAGTCCATCCAGACTCCCAGCGACTTGAACTCCTCCGTCATCTTCGATTTGAACTTCTGCGCGAACTCCCTGCACGTGCTGACGAACTTGTCTATGCCCTGGGTCTCGATATCCTTCTTGGTCTTGATGCCCAGGGCCTGCTCGACCTTGACTTCGATTGGCAGGCCATGCATGTCGTAACCAGGCTGGTCTCTCACATGCAGGCCCTGCATTCTGCGGTAGCGTATGACCGTGTCCTTCAGGATCTTGTTCCATGCGGTGCCCACGTGAATCGAGCCCGTCGTATACGGAGGGCCATCAAGGAAGTAGTAGGCCTTGCCTGACTCGCCGGCCTTCTTGACCTTCTCGTAGATTCGAGTCTTCTCCCAGAGCGTCCTGACATCTTTCTCCAGCTGGACGGGGGAGTAATTCTCGTCTACTTGGCGCATAATCAATCTTCCGTAGGCAATATGGATGGAGGGTATTTTAAAGATAGCGTGCAGAGAATCATATGGCGTCGCGGCACTGACAGTCTGGCTTGACGGGGTTGATTGTTCGAGACTATCCCCACGAGTCGAGGTTCTTCTGCGCGCGAGTGTTCTGTTTCGCAGCGACTCTTTCGAGCACGACATCGATTCGATCTACAGAGAATCCGTGCTTGTCGCAGAGGATTCGTCTAACCGCTTCTTGATCCACGCGGCCCCAAAGAAGAGAGTAGTCGTCTGAGATCTCCGGCTCGAGAAATATCCTTCTCACGTCCTCGAACTCCTCGGGAATGGCCACTTTACCTTCCGCCCTGATCCCTTCGATGCTGCCGTGCTTCTTGATCAGATTCAGAGACTTCTTGGGACCGATTCCCCTGACGCCATCGTTGAAATCCGTGCCTATCAGGATGCCCATGTCGACAAGTTGCTCCCTCGTCACCTGGAGCGATGAGAGCACGTCCGAGAGCGCTATGATCTCGGGCGACACATCGACAGTCTTGCCTGAAGGGAGTCTTCGCTTGCCTGCCAGGGTCAAGTTCCTCACGAGGTTGGGCGTTCCGAACAAGATCGCGTCGTAGTCCTGTGATGCGCCCGCCCATATGTCCCCTTTTCTCACAAGGTGACCCATCTGCGCCTCGCCCTCGCTGGGCGCTCTTATCCAAGGTATGCCGAGCGCATCCAACAGCACGAGCGACTCCTCGATCATGTCCGAATCGAGCCTGGAAGTTCTCGTGGCCTTGGAAAGCGCTCTCTTCAGGTCACCCTCCTCCAAGGCCCTCTTCCACTCCTTCTCAGCCTCCGCCTTCGCGGCCTTCCTGGCCTCGATGGTCTTCTTTTTCAACTCGGGTGGTTTCCCGTCGAACACATAGGCTGGCCTGATGCCCAGCTCAAGCAATGCCGCGCTTCGATAGAATAGGCCTGAGAGATGCGAGGTCACTCGCCCTTCGCGATCCTTGAGGGGGGTGCCGTCTGGCTGCCGTATCATCGAAAGAAACTGATACAAGGTGTTGAACGCATCGATGGCAATGGACCTGCCAGCCAGGTCTTCTAGTGCTATCTGTTTCGCGTCCACAAGGCTGGAAATGTCGACTCCCATTCGCTCTCGAGCCTCCAGAATGCGATGAATCTTACCCAGCAGTTCAGCCAGAGGAGCCGTTGTCCGAGGCTATCGGAAGGAAGAGAACCATGATTGCCACCCCAAGCCATGCCATAAGGACTATGATCTGAAACGAGCTGGCATGGAAGATGACCCCTAGCGCCAGGAGCAGCATTGGCAACACGAATGTCAGGTACACCAGGATCGGGTGATCGGTCAGTTTCTCGGCCATTCTATCGAATAACCGTGAGAGTGCTCAATGATATTAACCCTTCGAGCCTCCGCAGGCCCTTAGAGCCGCAATAGCCTTCTTCATGTCTGGGGCCTTGAACACGGACGTGCCCGCGGCCAGAATGTCGGCTCCCGCCCTGGCAGCGAGCTCCCCGGTCTCAGTGGTTATCCCGCCGTCGATTTCGACTGGCACGCTCACACCGATCCGCCGCATCTCCTCTTTTGCCTGTCCTATCTTGGGGAGCACGTCCTCGATGAACTTCTGTCCGCCGAAACCAGGATTCACTGACATGATGAGTAGCAGGTCCATCTCCCTCAAGAAAGGGAACGCTTTCTCGATCGGAGTCGGAGGATTGACTGCCAGGCCCGCCTTCTTACCGAGGCCGCGTATCATGCGAAGCGTCTCAGAGATGTTCTGCTCCGCCTCGACGTGCACCTCGATTATGTCCGAGCCAGCATCTGCAAAAGCCTCCACGTGCCTCTCCGGGTGCGTTATCATCAGGTGGGAGATGAACGGCAGCTTCGAATGCTTTCTCAGGCTCTTGACCATCGAAGGGCCGATCGTGATGTTCGGCACGAAGAACCCGTCCATGACGTCCACATGGATGTAGTCGGCACCTGCCTCAGAGACCATCCGTACCTCCTCGCCGAGCTTCGAGAAGTCGGCTGCGAGTATCGACGGCGCCACAAGTGGCATAGCACCTGCGAAGCACTAGCCCCGTATTATGGGTTTTGGTCCGCAGCTTCGTCGAACTTTTTTAATACCCTCAGCTGGATTAACGAAGCATGCCAGAGCCGAAGCATGCGGTAGAGAAGGCCCAGATGTGCGATATCGAGGGATGCAAGTCGGAAGCTGATAGGTCCATAGCTGGCAAGAAGGTCGATAAGGCCGGAATGAAGCTGTCATCGGATCCTTCCAAGAACGCGCATCTCTGTCACGCCCACTACAAGGAGCTCAAGAAGAAGACGAAGACTGACCGGACTCTCGAGCGCCTGGGTTGGTAGCTGGTCGCTCCGACTGAGCCGTCCTACGCTCAATCCCACAAAGAGCAAATACTCCGGTTCGTTTGGTCTTCGCCGTGAAGCCGGAAGCCATTCAACTTCTATCGAACGCGGGCGTTTTCGGACCCGTCGTCATCGTCCCACTGATTCTGCAGACAGAGCTCCATGCGAACAATCAGACGATAGGGTTGATCGCAGGCGGGTTCGCCGCCGCGGGCTTCATCTCGAGCTACATATTCGGCAGAGGATCGGACGTCTATGGCAGGCGGAACATACTGCTCGTGGGTCTCTTCCTGTCCGGGGTTGCTACACTCCTTCAAGCGGCCACGATAGTCTCCGGCGGCTTGGCTGTCTTCGCCGGTGCCAGGATCCTCATGGGCTTCTGCTCGGGGATGTTCCCTGCAGCACTTCTCGCCTACGCATATGACACGAAGGGCAAGATGGGTGCTTTCAGCGCGTGGGGTGCGCTCGGCTGGGCTTTCGGAAACTACATCGTGACTGTCTTCGTAGCCTACGAGCAAGCATATCTCCTCTGCGCCATCATTCTGTTCGCGTCCTTCGCAGTCGCTTTGAGTCTGCCCTTCAAGACGGACACGAGGATGCAGGTCCCGATGTTCCCTAAGGCGCTCATAAAGAGGAACGCGCCAGTATACGCTTCTATGCTGATCAGGCACACTGGAGCGAACATGATATGGGTCACCTATCCGCTGTTCCTCACGAGCATAGGAGCGACACCACAGTGGATTGGCATCATCTATGGCGTTAACTCGGTTGGGCAGTTCTTCTTCATGATGCTTCTGGACAGATATGATCCGTCACTGTTGGTCGCTGTCGGTCTCGGGAGCTCGGCACTGACATTCTATTCGTTCACACTCGCCGGAAGCTACTGGGAGATCATCCCGTGCCAAGTCATGCTCGCCTTCGCGTGGGCGTCTCTCTATGTCGGAAGCCTTCGATACGTCATGGACAAGAACAAGGAGAAAGCCACCGCCTCCGGGCTCCTGTCCAGCACGATGAGCATCTCAGGGATAGTCGGCCCGGTCATGGGTGGCATCGCTGCGACAGCATTCGATTTCAAGGGAACGATAGTCATAGCCACTGGGATGTCGATCGTCGCCCTGGCCATATTCATCTACGACCTAAGAAGGTCAGGAGAGTTTTATCGCCTCAGATTGCCTTCCCGAGGCCCGAGATGAAGCTCGTATTCTTGGGCACGGGAGGGACATATCCCTCGAAGCTCCGGAACGTAACGTCCGTTGCGGTGCAGATGCCTGGCGAAGTGGTGATGTTCGACTGTGGCGAGGGCACTCAAAGGCAGCTCATGCACTCGTCCGTGTCGTTCATGAGGATCAAGAAGATATTCATCTCACATCTACACGCTGATCATTTCCTCGGGCTTGCGGGTCTGATCCAGAGCATGAGCCTCAACGGAAGAGAGGACGACATCACTGTGTTCGGCCCCCCGGGAACTGCCGCGACGGTCGAGGCGATGTTGAACCTGGGATATTTCGAGAGCGGATTTCGGGTGCTGGCGATGGACCTGCCACCCGAGGGCCGCATGGATTTCGGAGGTTACTCGGTCAGGTTCGTCCAGGCCGATCACAGCATCCCTGCTGTCGCTTACGCCCTTGAGGAGAAGCCGCGAACGGGAAAGTTCAACGTCAAGAAGGCGAAACGGTTAGGGATTCCTGAGGGACCTTTGTACAGACGGCTTCAGGAGGGCAGGACTGTGACCGTGGACGGAAAGAGGATCGACCCTGAGA
>JALHSX010000343.1 GCA_022865445.1 Thermoplasmata archaeon
ACGTCCCTCCAAGCGTTCATCGAGATGAAGACCTCTCTATGTTCGTCCGGTGAGGGATCAGGGCCCAAGTATTAGATTCGCCACAGCTCCCATGGTCAGCGCGAGCGAGAATGATGCCAACGCTACCATGGTAGTGCTTCGCGGGCCGAACTCCTTCAGCATGACCGCGAACGCTGCGAGACAGGGCATGAACACTGCCATCACTAATGCGAACACGAACATCTGATGCTGAGTCAGCACCAGAGCTATGTTGCTCGTGCCCGCGATTACCATCATCATCTGAAGGGCCATCTCCTTTCTCAGTATGCCGAACACGAGCGCAACTGCTGTGAACGCGGGAAGGCCGAGCACCGTCAGCATGAATGGTCCCGCTGGTTCGAGGATCTGTTGCAGGACATCGACGGCCAGGAGTATCTCGAGGATGATGCTTCCAGTGAGCAGCAGAGGGAACGCTATCGTCAGGAATTCCTTGAGCCGGATGTAGGTCTTCGTCGCGGTTTGCTTCAAGGACGGCCATCTCATGTCGGGGATCTCGATGCACATGCCTGTCGGCTCGAACTTGATGAACCGGTGAAGGGCAAGGCCCAGGACCACGAGAGTCCCCATCATTACGACATATATCAGGAGAGCCCACCAAGCTCCTGCGAACTTGCCGACCGAACCGATGATAATCGCGGTCTGAGCCGAGCAGGGCACTGCGATCGTGATGAGCACGGCGAGAATCAGTCTCTCCCTTCTGGAACCCATTGCCTTTGTTGCCAGAATCGCGGGAACGTTGCATCCAAATCCGACGACCATCGGGATCACGGCTCTCCCGTGCAAGCCCAGCCTGTGCATCACGCCATCCAGCAGGGATACAACCCTCACGAGGTATCCAGTGTCCTCCAGTATCGAGAGCATCACGTAGAACACCAGAATGTACGGCACTACGAGTGCTAGCATCGCCTCTATGCTGAGGGACACGCCCATTGTGATGCCTGACAGGATCCCATTGTGGGTTTGGGCGTCGCGGTCCTCAAAGAAAGCCCTCCCCGTGTCGGCGTAAGCACCGACAAGGATGCTTTCGATGGCACCACCAGCGAAGACAAGTGTTAGGAAGACGAGTGCAAGGACTCCTATCAGGATCGGGATACCGGTCAACGGCCTCAGCGTGATGTCCGTGGTCAGGCTTTTGTCCATCTTTCTTGCCATGGCTGCGGTACCGATGACCTCTTTCGCGATTCGTCCAGCCTCGCCGAACCGGTCCCTCTGGATATGCACAACCAAATCCTCACCGTGGCCTGCCGCGAACTCCTGTCGGAGTCTATCGGCCACGCCCTTGATCTCCGGCGATGCTTTGCCTAATACGTTCTGATCAGCCGACAGCAGCCTGACGGCAACTGCTCTTAGGGGAAGGTCCCATTCATCCTCTTTCAGACCACCTTCCAGTTGAGTAATCATGGCCTCGATGTGCGAGTCGTACCTCACACGGAAGTTGCTCTTTCGGCGGAGCTGGATTGCCGTGGAGAGAAGGGAATCGATGCCCTCGTCTTTGGTGGCCACTGTTGGGATTACGGGCATCATTAGGATGCGCTCTAGCCTTCCGACGTCTATGCTCAGCTTGCTCTTCCTGACCATGTCGTACATGTTGAGCGCAACAACGACGTTGTGGCCCGACTCGATCAACTCGAATAGGAACACGAGGTTGCGTTCGAGTCTCGTGGCATCGAGGACTGCGATGACTGTGTCGGACTTCCTCTCGTACAGTAGATTGGTCGCTACTCGCTCCTCGTGCGTATTGCCGGCCAACGAGTAAGAGCCAGGAAGGTCGATCACAGTGACTGTCATACCCATGAACTTCGCTTGTCCCACTTCGTATTCTATGGTCGTCCCAGGATAGTTGGCGCTTATCACTCCCACGCCGGTGAGCTTGCTGAAAATGATGCTTTTCCCGACATTGGGGTTCCCGGCGAGAGCTATCTCCACGGCTTCTGCCTCCTTCTCAGGCTTTCACTACGTGGAGTAAGCTGCCCCTGTCTCGCGCAATCGCCACTTTGGTCCCCTTCAGGCTGACAATAATTGGTCCTCCCATGGGTATCTTCTTCTCGACCCTGACTTCCGCCCCTGGCACGAACCCCATTGAGAGCATGGAACAGAGTTCGTCTTGGTTCTTCGACATCAGGTGGGAGACGATTACGCGCTGACCTTCAGCGATTTCCGATAGAGGAGTGTCGGTGCTAGTGCATTTCTCGCACGTTGTGGGCCTGTCGCACTTCGGTATCCTCTTTCCGTGAGGACACTCCGTGGGATGGTGCATTATCCTGCACAGGTTCTTCTCCGCCTCGTCCGTAAGGGCGTGTTCCATCTTGCACGCCTGTTCGTGTCGCGATTTGCCAGACACGCCGACGAAGTCCGCAAGGAACCTTTCGAGGAGTCGGTGCTTTCTCGAGACCTTGCACGCAATCTTCATTCCTCTGGGTCGCAGAGCAACCCCCTTGTAAGGTTCGTGCCTGACGTATCCTTTCTCTGAGAGCTTATGGATCATCTCGGTGACGCTTGCGGGCGCAATATCCATGGCTGAAGCGATGTCAGTGGTCTTCGCCATCCCTCCATCTTCAGTCAGGTTGTAGATCACTTTCAGGTACTGCTCTACTATCTCATGTGCCATCGTGTAGATAGTTAGGCGCGCCTAAATCTTAAAGGTTTCCCCTCTCGCTGGTTGCTGAGCCTGCCCTCTTCGCATTCGTTCAGCTCTCGATCATTTCTTGGAATCGAGATGTTTCTTGAAAGGATAGGTTTTCAGCTTCATTTTGCCCTCGCCACTGGGGGGATATTCCTCTTTGTACTCCTTCTTGGCGAGCGCGAGCTCCTTCTTGTTCAAGTTCTTCGTCTTGAGACTGTACACTTGGACGAGCCATGTATCGAAGTCCCACTTCAATTTGCCACCGAGAAGGAACTGGGCATCAAGGACATTAAACCTGCTCCAAAATGGCCGCTCACCGTCGTCGTCTTTCGAGCTCGGTGAGAGCGCACTTGGGATCCTCGGCAAACAGATCTCCTGTCATTGCGTATGACCGAGCGCGACATCCGCCGCACACTTCTTTCTGCGAACACTCTCCGCATATGCCCTTCAAGTTGTTGCGGTTTCTCAGGCTCTTGAAGAGGTCTGAGTCCTTCCAGATATCCGTGGGTGTCGTATTCCTGAGGTTTCCACCGCTCAAGGGGACGAATGCGCAGGGCCAGACATCGCCGTTCGGCTTGATGTAGAACATCCCGTTGCCGCAGATGCACCCACGCAAGACATCGCTGGTCTTACCTTCATTCTTCAGGACGTTGTGCAGTGCCCAGTACTCAGGAAGTCCGACGGGAGCTATGACCGGATGCAGGTCCTTCTGCTGTGCCCCTATTCTGAGTATTTCATCTCGGAATTCATCTGAGCTCAGTTCCAGTCCCGAGTTCTCCTGCCCCCTTCCTGAAGGTATGAACTGATAGAGCAGGATGACATGCGCTCTGAGGTCGTCTGCAAATGCGATGATTTCTGGCAATTCGTCCTTGTTTATCTTTGACGCCGTGATGTTGATTTGAATGTACATGCCCTCGGCTGCAGCGTTCGCAATGCCTTCCTTCGCGAGCTTTAGGGCCCCCTGTTTCTTTCGGAACGCGTCATGAACCTCGTCCTTTAGCGAGTCTATGCTGGCGGCGATGCCGAGCGTGCCTGCGTTCTTGAGCTGCTCCGCCACGGTTGGAGTGATCAGAGTGGCATTAGTAGCGATGATGGGATAGAAACCACGCATCTTCGCATGCGCGATCAGTTCGAAGATGTCCTCTCGAACCAATGGTTCACCCCCTGAGAATATGAGGCTCTTGAAGTCGTCGACCTGGGCGAGCGGGTCGATCACTCTCTCCTTCGCCTCAACGGTCGTCAACTCGTCCGGACACTCAGATTCACCGGCACGCGCATGGCAGTGGTCGCACGTGAGGTTGCATCTCGCGGTCACCTCCCAGACAGGGTGCACGGGATAGCCGAAGCAACCGACCCCTTGGCAGCCAGCGGCTATCTGGAAGATCTTGCCCGCCTGGGTCGTCCACCATGGAAGCTTCGTCCAACCCGTCAGCTTTCGTATCAGAAGGGCACTCCTGAGCTGTTTGACGAGCAGAGAAGGAGGATTGTAGAACGGCTTGACTGTCTTCTGACTCACTTGAACTCACCAGATGAACACGACGGGTATGAACATTAGAGATGAAAGCAGGTTTGCTAGTAAGGTCATACCGGATATCTTCATTTGGGCAGATGGTTGATTGTAGCCGCCCTTCAGAGTCAGGGCGGTCGCAGCGATTGTCAACGCAAGCACGGGGAACCCGGCGACTGCTATCCAGGGACTGATGCCAGCCACAATGGTCGCAAGCATGGCAGGGTATGCGAGCAGCATGACTACTGCGTACACAATGGAGCCTCTCGCTGGACCAAGGCGGACTATCAGATTGCGCTTGTTCACGGCCTTGTCGGCTTCATAGTCAGGGAACTCGTTCGCCAAGATCACAAGGAATATTGTCATGGATGCCGGAAGACCGACTAGTAGCATGTTCAGGTTCAGGACTCCGGACACCAGATAGAATCCGCTTACGAACGTGAGGATCCCGTAGCAGCCCCCGATGACGATTTCTCCAATCCCCTGATAGGCCAACTGGAACGGGGGATGAGAATAGAACACTCCGCAGAAGGCGCCGAAGAGCGCAAGCGGGAGCAGGAGTGGGTAGTCTTCGAAGTAGAAGAACACGTAGACGACAGCGATGGCGACTAGGACGGTAACGGACGAATATCCCGCGATCCGCGCGACCGGCCTCGGAACCATGTTGTCAGGAAGCGCCCTGCTTCCGCCTGAGAACTTGATGAAAGTCTTGTTGATGATGTCGCCTTCGTAGTCGAAGTACTCGTTGAAGTAGTAGGTTGCCAGCATGATGAGTATTAACCCGAGGATCGACATCCAGATGAGCCCAGCGCTCGGGTCGTATCCTTCGCTCAGAGCGATCACTATCCCGGTGACCAAAGCAGCCACACCAGGAGACAGGAAGGGCAGTCTTGAAAGGATCAGGAATCCTTTGATGGCGGCGCTCCCGTCTGCAGGTTTTGCTTGCTTGTCCATATGATCTTCCATTGAGCTATCAGCATTTCCGGGAGTCCTGACTTGCCTTATTGCTTTTTCTGATTTGGTGAGAGTCCGTTGGCGTTCTAGGTCGTTCCAGAGTGTTCTCTTGTGTGCAGTTTCTTGTACTCATCCTCAAGAATGCACATCATGACGAAGTCGCTATATTCCCCGTTGCAGTGGTACCCATCCCTTTGGACACCTTCTTTCTTGAAGCCAAGGCCTTCCCAGTACCCCAGTGCCCTCTCATTAAGGGCTGCCACGCCTATCGAGACCCTGTGAAAACCCAGCTGTGTGAAGGCGTAGTCAAGTATGAGACGACCCGCCTCCGTTCCATAACCCTTTCCCCATGCATCCTTCTCTCCGATGATGATGGTCATATCCGTGCATCGCCAAGGCTTGAACATCCGCAATAATCCAGCCTCGCCTACTACACGGTTCCCCTTTTTCAAGACAATTGCATACCATATCCGATCCTTGTCGGTGCGCAGTCGTCTGTAGAATCTTCCAGCCTCCGCACGGCTCATAGGCGCTGCCTCGCCCGTCATTTCTCTGATTTCAGGATCGTTAGACCACTTCTGAACATATGACAAGTCATTCCTGCCAAAAGGTCTCAAGTAAACCCTTTTGCCAATCAGTGATTCTTGTGTTGCCCTTTCTTTCTTCTTTCGAGGCATGTTCTCGCACACCCGACCATTTCAAAATGCTATTCTCTTGAAAAGTGTCCTCTGGTCATCTGTTTCAAGCATCTGGGATATCCAAGCTATGTGTTGTGAACGGTCTTTTGATTGATAAGACTTGTTGCATGAACTTGGGTCGTCCGGAGATAATTGTCTGGCTAGAACGAGGAGTGGGCCCAACCGGATTTGTGCCCACTGGAATGACTGGCCCGGCATTGGAGGGTACAATGCCTCGAATCTAGGGCATCTCGGGAAGGGTATCGAAAAGGAGGGATTATAGGCCCCTCGCAAACCTTTTTTCTGTTCAGCGCGATTGAGGCCCAATGGCACTTGATGACCTAGTCAGGTCAATGGAGAATTTCGCAGATTTCATGGACATGACATTTCTCAAGGAGATTGGAGATAGAATCAGGGAATTGGGGAAGAGTATTGAGGACTCAAAGGGAAAAGGGCAGAGCGACGTCTTGCAGAAACACATTACTGAAGTCTGTGGGCACTTTAAAGGATGGGGAGGGGGACTCTATGACATCCTTTTCTGCAAAGCTAACTACAACATTCCAGATGGCATGACAGAGGAATATGCCAATAGAGTCTTCAGGGAACTACTTGACGACCTCTTCTTCAACGTACTCTTCTGGGATACGGACAAGGTGCAGGCTCTGAAGACCTACCAGGAAATGATCATCCTCTACAACAAGACGAATGAAGAGAAAGACTCCCGGTTCCGGAAGGACAACCCCGAGTTGATGAAAGAGCATCCCTTGCCCATACGAGAGCCGCTCCCGATTGGGCTCTACTACTCCAAAGACCCGGGTTGGTTCAGAGAGTGGACGGACCTCGGGAAGCTGCCTGCAGACCCGTAGACTCATCCAGAGGGCAAGAAACGCACACATTGTACCTTCAGTGGCTATGTCAGAGGTTTGAGTGGGCCCAACCGGATTTGAACCGGTGATCTACGCCGTGTAAGGGCGTTGTCATAACCACTAGA
>JALHSX010000344.1 GCA_022865445.1 Thermoplasmata archaeon
CCAGGCACTCGCGAAGGCAACGAAGGGGTGATTGAGCTACCGCATGATGGCTTCGTTGGGGGTGCTTTCTTATGAGAGAGGCGTCGGTCGGCGTCGTCAAGCCGAAGCAGTTCACTTTTTCAGGACCGCAGGATGAGCTGGTGCTCGAATCGGGCCAGAAGCTGAGTCCGATCACGCTTGCTTATGAGACCTATGGCGAGTTGAACAGTGACAGGTCAAATGCGATCCTCGTCTTCCACGCGCTTTCAGGGGACGCGCATGCTGCAGGATACCACAAGCGTGGCGAGGAAAAGCCGGGCTGGTGGGATATTGCCATTGGTCCGGGCAAGATGTTCGACACGAACCGCTATTTCGTTATCTGCTCAAACGTGATTGGAGGCTGCAGAGGTTCGACCGGTCCAAGCTCTGTCGATCTAAGAACTGGCCGGCCCTACGGACTGGGCTTTCCGCTAGTAACCATCAAGGACATGGTGAATGCCCAGGCAATGCTGCTCGATCATCTAGGTATAGAGACGGTGCTCGCGGCTGCCGGCGGATCGATGGGCGGCTTTCAGGTGCTGCAGTTCGCGGTATCATACCCCAACAGATGCCGGCTGGCTATCCCGATCGCGACAGCTGGGAGACAGTCAGCGCAGAACATCGCGTTCGACGAAATCGGCCGGCAGGCGATCATGGCCGATCCCCGCTGGAACAAGGGCGACTATCAAGCGTGGGAGGCGCCTGTGGATGGGCTGTCAATCGCTAGGATGGTCGGGCATGTCACATACCTGAGTGACGAGACACTGAGGAGGAAGTTTGGGAGGAGAGCCAAGGAAAGCGTTTGTGCGAACGGCGGGTCCTTCTTCAGGGAACCGTACTTCGAGATTGAAAGCTATCTCAGACACAAGGGCAATGCTTTCACGAAACGATTCGATGCGAACTCGTACCTCTATATCACGAGGGCGATTGATTTGTTCGACCTCGCACCCGGCTGTGATTCGCTTGAACCTGCATTCAGAGGATGCAAGTCCCGGTTCCTCGTGTTATCCTTCTCGTCGGACTGGCTCTATCCACCCTACCAATCCCAGGAGATCGTCAAAGCGATTCAGGAGAACGGCCTCTCAGTCGAATACCACATGATCGAGTCGAGCTATGGACATGATGCATTCCTTCTAGAAGCGGACAAGATCGAGGATATCATATCCAGGTTCCTCATAACAGACAGCAGGAAGAAGTACTACGAAGTGGACAAGGGATATCCGATTTCCTGATGTTGTTCCTGCGTCGTAGTCGTTGTCCCGGAAAGCTATTTAATGGCCATCTTCATTGAGCCAATCCAAGTTCGCCAAGGGCCGATAGATCAGCGGAAGATCGCCTGCTTTGCAAGCAGGAGGTCAGGGGTTCAAATCCCCTTCGGTCCACCATGATTCTCGGAGAAGCTCATGAGGAAGGAATGTCAATGCTCTTCAATATGGCTTCATCAAACTAACTGCAAGGGGGTCCCACGCTCCTTGTTATCAGAGAGGTGCCTGGCAACCGATACACTTCTCTGCGTCCAAGGAGTTCATGCTCCCGCAATACTGGCACTTGATCTTCTCGGAGGCCTCTTCACGGAACTCCTCGACTTTCTCTGAGTATCGCCTCAGGATCACGAACCTCGCGATTAGCATAAAGGCCCCTGCGGCAATCACCGCCGCGCAGACCAGGAAGAAGACAATCGACTGGATGAAGAAGGCAGGTATTAGCAGGAAGAATCCGAAGAACCAGGCCATGATGGCAAGCATCAGCAGAATCGTCGACTTTGTCTCAGTCCTGGACCCGCTCGGGGGTTCGATGGGCTCGAGTCCCTCCTCCTTGATCGGCCTTCCGCACGACAAGCAGAAGACTGAATTGTCTGGTATCTCCGATTTGCACCCGGGGCACTTCAAGGGATCAACGGTACGAATATGGAACTTCGGGGTTTAAGACGCTTTTCGAGTTCTTATCAGGCGTGATAACGGGGTTCCTGTGAGAAGATGTGTTCTTCTCCTGCGAATGCGACCTCGGTCATCCAGCCTGTGATCACAAGGGTTCTTCATGCTTCCCCCGCGATTGCCTGACTCCTATCCAAGGTGGTCAGACTGATACATTTTCCTGGATTCGTCTGAAACAGCTCCTAGCTGCAACTTCTATATACTCTGAGAGCACGTTCGTGGCAGCTAGATAGGGGGAGTTGCGCAAGGCGTTTTTCTCTTGTGCACCTGGAGTTGAGAAAATGAGGCTAAGAAATGGAATTGTGGCTGGAATTGTGTGTGCAGTGATGGTCCTATCCTCGGCCGGTTTGTTTGGCGTCGTCTACGCCGCCGAGTCAGTACCTTCGGGCGGAACCCTGAGAATAGGCTGGCTACAGGAGCAGGACACCTTGAACCCGTTCGTGA
Organism: Thermoplasmata archaeon; assembly: GCA_022865445.1. Lineage (GTDB taxonomy): Archaea > Thermoplasmatota > Thermoplasmata > UBA10834 > UBA10834 > COMBO-56-21. The sequence goes on from JALHSX010000344.1 coordinate 2,397, forward strand.
CGAATACGGTTCAGGGACGTATGATGCAGAAGGTGCTCTATGACACGCTCCTGATGTGGGGCAAGGATCTGGTGCCCGTAGCAAGCCTTGCCGCGACCTGGACGACATCGACCGATGGTCTGACATGGACCTACAACATAGTTCACAACGCGACCTGGAGCGACGGTCAAGCGCTGAAGGCTTCGGACGTCAAGTTCACGTTCGACATGATCACGGACTTGAACCTCTCGGCCTTCAAAGACCAGGTCAAGTACATGTCGAGCGTAACTACGAATGGGGACTACCAGGTCATTGTCACCTACTCGGAAGAGGTGGGCACGATTGCATCAGATATGTGCCTCGTTCCGATATTGCCCCAGCACATCTGGACCGGCATGAACAAGACAGCGGTCCTTGCAGCCACGAATGAGGCGCCAGTCGGCTCCGGACCGTTCACGCTCACAAGCTGGGTGAAAGGAACGTCGGTCGAGCTAGCCGCGAACAAGGACTATTGGGGCGGCGCGCCGCATATTGATGAAGTGGTGTTCCAGTTCTATGCCAACGCGGAGGCCGTGATCAACGCTCTGAGAAACGATGAGATAGACTTGATACCAAAGGAACTCCCACCGACTTCGATTAGTGTGCTCAACCAGGACTCGAATGTGAAGGTCGCGACCAACGTTGACCTGTACTACAGAGAGATAAGCATCAACTGCGACGCGACAGGCCAGGGCAACCCGACGCTGCTGGACGTTCATGTGAGGCAGGCCCTCTCGATGGCTGTAGACAAGCAGATGCTTGTGGACCTTGTCCAGCTGGGCTCCGCTGAGCCAGGAAGCACGATCGTACAGAAGGCGGCCTCTGCGTGGTGGAACGATGAGACAACTCTTTGGCCCTTCAACATATCGAGGGCGAACGAACTGCTGAACGACAGCGGGTACCTCGACTTCGACACCGACGGAATCAGGGAATCGCCAGACCACGCAACCG
>JALHSX010000345.1 GCA_022865445.1 Thermoplasmata archaeon
AGGCTTCGAGCATAGTATGTTCATGAGCGAGAGGACTGATCGGGTCGATGTAACCACAGAACAAAGGAGTTTTTCTAAGCTTCTCTCTGTCTCCGAGGATCGCCTCTCCAAGCCTCAAGGCCGTTTCGAAATCGGCACGACTCGTGCTGCCCCCGTAAGTGCATGTTGAGGAGTTGATCAGGCCCGCGGCCATCACGACAAGGCCTCGCACTCGGTCAGGGACATCGCTCGCGTAGACCGGGACATATGCGATCTGCACTGAATCCAGGGCATCGAGAAGTCTGCAGCAGAGTATCCCGTCCTGAAGAGTCGGGGACCGGGCCTCTTCGGTTTCCGGGTCGATGTAGTACACGCACTCCGCGCCAGGGCCAATCTTTGTTCTTCCGTCAACGACCTCGATTGTGTTCTTCTCGCTTCGAGCGTGGAATTTGAAATTGCTCTTGCAGCTCCTGACCGCGTCCATCACACGCGATTCAGGCATCTTTACGATCTTGGTCTTCTTGTCCACGGTCATGCCGTTCTTCGAAAGGAGATTTAGCGTCTCGGCCGAGTTGACGAGAACCCCTGTCTTGCCAAGGACCTCGAGGGTTGCGCCATGGATTGCCTCCAGGTCACCTTTTTCCAAAACCCTCAACATCTGTCTATTGGAGACCATGGAGCTTCACCTCGATTGCCGGAAACGAGCTGCGCGTGGGGGACTTCTTTTCGGCTTGTGGAAATCTTCCCCGCCAGCTTCCCAGCGGCCGGACAATAGTCTTCGCTTAGATAAAGAGATGCCAAATGATTTAAGAAAAGCTGAACCGCAAATCACGGGCACCGTTTCCGCGGAGTCTATTCTCAAATCAAAGAGTTTATCACCGACCCTTGCGTTTGCTGAACTGGATGCACGAGGATTTTGTCTCAGTTCTCAGCAGTGGAAGCAGCGGCAACTCGTTCTTGGCCATGTCCCGCGGCAGAGGAGTCCTGATCGACGCTGGAATCTCGTGTAGAGAACTCGAACGCAGGATGTCGTTGTTCGGCACGGAACCGTCGCAAATCGATGCTGTCATCCTGACTCACGAGCACACAGATCATGTGCGAGGAGCAAGACGATTCGCAGAGGAATTTGGCATTCCTATCTATGGGAGTCGCGGAACTCTAGCGCTCACACCACTCCAGGGAATCGAGACCGTCGCCATCACGCCCTCACGAGATCTTACGATAGGGCACCTGCACCTGAGACCTTTCAAGGTGAGGCACTTCGCCGCGGAACCTGTTGCATTCTCAGTCACAATCGGCTCAAAGAAAGCGAGTATCGCTTCGGATCTAGGATGTGTCACCCCCAGTGTCATCGATGAGATGTCCGATTCGAATATCATGTTCGTGGAGGCAAACTACGACGAGAACATGCTGCTTTCCGGAGCCTACCCTGATTTCCTGAAGCGAACCATACGGGGAGACCACGGCCACCTGTCAAACGACGACGCTGGCATTCTGTCGCGGAAGGCATCCACCAGAAGAACTCGGAGAATCGTACTCGTTCATCTCAGCAAGGAGAACAACACCCCGAAAAGAGCTCTTGAGACTGTGGAACGAGATGTGAGCCGCTCGGGATTGAATGTAGAGATCGAAGTCTCGGAGCACGGACGCGCGAGTGGGCCGTTCGCCCTAGGCTGACCCGATCAATTTGACCTTCCCATGAGAGACCAGAGTGCCAGCGACGCCCTTTGGAAGGGAGATGATATCCTCCTTTCGCAGTCGGTAGTCCTTGTCGACTCCGGCGAAGGTTGGCACGTCCTCAAGAACTCTGACCAGGACAAGCTCCTCGGGTTGTCCTTTCTCCGGAACTTGCGCCTCCTTCTTCTCACACACTTTCGCGCTAGGAACGTCTGGCAACTCGACGACATCCGACGGCTGAGTGAACCGAGGTCCGAGCTCCTCGAAATCGGCCCTCGAATCCTTGTGTGCGCCAAGGACAGATGTGAGACTCGCGAACAATACAAGCTCGTCAGGGGTCAGGTTGCCAGTGTCGGGGTTGTCCCCCGCGACCTTCCTAAGGGCGAGAAGAGATATCTTCCTTTGTCTGAGCTCATAGACCCTCTTCGCCTTGTCGATCGCCTTCTTCAGCTGGTCGTTGAGCATCATGCTAGCTTGGGACATCGGGTTCATGGCAATCTCGCGCTCGCTCTCTTTCCTCAGAGTCTTGATGTAGGCCCCTATCCTCTCGTAGAGCGAGGAATCCACCTTGGTTAGCTGCGATGACTTGTTCTCTAGCCTGAAAAGACCCATGATGTCCTCGTAGCTCATATCCCCCCGCTCGACTGCCATCAAATCAAGCATACATCATTAACGTATTTGATGCTTGTGAACTACCCGCAACAAGAAATAATACGCCTGGTCATTATGTCATGAGGCGCGGCAAGTGACTTCAAAGAGTTTTGCGAGGGTGCACGAATCTGGATGCGTTCTGACGATTGACGCATCGCCCGGAGCCTCGAAGTCGGAGGTTGTGGGAGTAAATCGTTGGAGAGGAGCGCTCCGAATCAAGATCGCAGCCGCAGCCAGAGAAGGAGAGGCGAACGAAGAACTCGTAAGGTTCTTGTCAGAGAGACTCTCCGTCCCGAGACAGTCCATCAGGATCCTCAGCGGAGAACGATCATCGGTCAAAACCGTTTTTGTACCGCTGACCGCAGACAGAGCAACGGCCATCCTGGAGGAAGAGTGATTGCTCTCTCCTGAGGAACGATTGGAACAGGTCGAGAAGGTCCTCTCACAACTTCAACATCTGAGCGAGACGACGCCAATAATCGTGGAGGGACTCAGAGACATTGCGGCCCTCAAGCGGATGGGGATAACAAGAAACGTGATCTCGCTCGGAAAGGGAGATTCGATATTCAGCTTCTCCGAGAATCTGTCAAGAACGACGAGAAGGGCGATCATATTGACAGACTGGGACCGCAAAGGCGGTCAGCTCGCAAGAATGCTGAAAGAAGCGCTGATGGCCAACGGGGTTATTGCCAATGATGATATCAGGGCCAAGCTGGGCATCCTCTCCAAGAAAGAAGTGAAGGACATCGAGAGTATGCCCGCATTCGTCGAACGACTCCGCTACCGCCCGCTCAGCTCGATAGGAAAAGCGCGACCCGGTTAGGGGAAAAGTGATTTAGAGTAGCAACTCAATCAAACGCCCATGGCACTCTCCGAATGTTCTCTGGAGATGCTCCAGTATCTCAAGCTCAAATCCGTTAGCGAGCTCTTCGAAGATATCCCGAAAGAAGTCCGGATAGATGGACTGCGCTTGCCCGACGGGCTTTCAGAACTCGAACTCAAGCGGGACCTTGAGGCGTTGATGTCGAGAAACACGCCAGCTTCCTCGCAACCGACCTTCTTGGGTGCGGGAGTCTATCATCATTTCATTCCAGCGGCTGTCCGAGCCATAGTGTCCCGTTCCGAGTTCTTGACATCGTACACGCCCTACCAGCCCGAGATAAGCCAGGGGATGCTCCAGGCTCTGTTCGAGTACCAGTCGTTCATGGCAGAGCTCACAGGCATGGATGTCGTCAACTCCAGTATGTACGATTCCTCGACCGCGCTTGGCGAGGCAGTGCTCATGAGCCATAGGATTTCCGGAGGGAGCAGATTCCTCGTCAGCAGAGCCACGAGCCCGGAGAAGAAGCTCGTTGCGAAGACCTATGCCAGAGGGGCGGACATAGCAGTCGATGAGGTCGACTACGACCCGACAACGGGACTTGTCGACCTGTCCGATCTCAAGATCAAGATGAAAGATGATGTGGCAGGATTCTACTTCGAAAACCCGAATTTCTTCGGACCCATTGAATCCCAAGCGGAAGAGATCCGAGCCGTAGTCGGCAGCAAGACGCTCGTCGCTGGCGTCAACCCAATGTCACTTGCGCTTCTGAGGCCGCCGGGAGAGATGGGTGCGGACATCGTGATAGGCGATGCGCAGGTCTTCGGCACGCCGATGAGTCTGGGCGGACCGATGATAGGCATATTCGGCTGTAAGTCGGAGCACGTCAGAAAAATGCCTGGCAGACTCATCGGGATGACAACAGACATCGAAGGAAGGAGAGCCTACTGCATGACTCTCCAGACGAGAGAGCAACACATCCGAAGGAGCAAGGCAACATCCAACATCTGCACGAACGAGGCGCTTCTTGCGCTCGCGGCGGCGGCATACTTGGCATTGGTCGGGCGAAGCGGATTGCGCAAGATCGCAGCGAAGAACGTGGAGAACATGAGCGCTCTTTCCAAACGGATCAACGGCACCAAAGGCTTCAGAGCCCCTCACTTCAAGTCCGCACACTTCAACGAGTTCGTTGTATCATCAGACACCAACCCGGAGAAGATTCACAGGGAACTCCTGGCCAGAGGTGTGCACGGCGGGCTCGTGCTCGATAGGATGTTCCCAGAGCTCAAGCACGCGAGCCTCTACGCGACCACCGAGATGCACACGAAAGCCGACCACGACAGACTCATCACGGCATTGGAGGCCATCAGATGAGGTACCATCAGGCCGTTCACGAGGTTCCGATCCTTTTCGAGAATTGCGAGAAGCCAACTGAGGAGAGCGGATTCGATCCGACCGTCGGCGGCCTGCTTCCTCAGACGGTCTTGAGGAAAGAGCTGATGATTCCTGACCTACCAGAGAGAGATGTAGTCAAACATTTCGTGAACTTGTCTCAGATGAATTTCGGCATCGACAACGGCCTCTATCCGCTCGGTTCATGCACAATGAAGTACAATCCAAAGATCTGTGACGAGATCGTCTCATGGGACACAGTCGCAGACCTCCACCCGCTGCAGGATCCGTCGACGATACAAGGCGCCCTGAGGCTCATGCACGAGCTCGAGAGAATGTTGTGCGAGATAGGCGGCGTGGATGCGGTCACGCTGCAGCCCGCTGCGGGCGCCCATGGAGAGTACACTGGCATCCATCTCGTGAAGGCCTATCACGAAGCCAACGGCGAGACAAGAAGAGAAGTGATCCTACCCGATACCGCGCACGGCACCAATCCTGCGAGCGCTGCAATGGTGGGATACGATGTGCTCGATTTGCCATCCAAGGATGGCTGTGTCGACGTCGAGGCACTCAAATCAGCAGTCTCTGGGGACACCGCCGCGTTCATGCTGACAAACCCCAACACTCTCGGCCTGTTCGAGAAGAACGTCAAAGAGATCGCGGGGATACTGCACGATGCAGGCGCGTTGCTATACTACGACGGCGCAAACCTCAACGCGATCATGGGCAAGACCTCCCCTGGCAAGATGGACTTCGACATTGTTCACTTCAACCTCCACAAGACGTTCGCGACCCCTCACGGCGGAGGCGGCCCTGGAGCGGGTCCGGTCGGCGTGAAGAAGAAACTTGAAGAGTTCCTTCCGATCCCGCGGATAGTGGAGAGCAAGGGCATCTACTCTCTCGAGAGCAACATGCCTAGGAGCATTGGCAAAGTGCGGGCTTTCTTCGGCAACTACGCTGTACTCGTGAGGGCCTATGCCTACATCCGGATGCAAGGCGGCAAAGGCCTAGTCTCAGTCTCCGAGAACGCTGTCCTCAACTCGAACTACCTCAAGGAAAGGTTGAAGGACGACTTTGAGCTCCCCTTCGACAACCTCAGGAAACACGAGTTTGTCCTGAGCGGAAGACTGCTGAAAAAGAACGGACTGAGGACGATTGACTTCGCCAAGAGACTCCTGGACTACGGATTTCATGCACCCACAATCTACTTCCCGCTGATCGTGGACGAAGCGATAATGATCGAGCCGACGGAGACGGAATCGAGGCAGACTCTCGATTTGTTCGTAGATGCCTGCAAATCGATCCTGAAGGAGGATCCTGAACTCCTGCACTCCGCTCCACATAACACGGCACGCCGCAGACTTGATGAAGCCAAAGCGGCCAGGGACATGATCTTCAGCTGGCGGACATACGAGGAGAAACAGGAATCTAGTCGCGCTTGAACCGAGCGCAGATGAGAGTCCTGGAGCCGGTCACCCCAGAGATTGTACGGACCTTGCCGAGGACCTCGTCGCAAAGGACATCGTAGTCCTTCGTTTCCATCCGTGCGATCAGATCGAACTGACCGAAGAGTTGATGAACCTCTGACAACCCCGGGAGCTTGCGCATCTGCTCGAGCACATAGCCCTCCTTTCCCGTTGCAGTGGTTATCAGCACATAGGCGACTACCAAAGGTACCACCTGAATTGTCCCGTAAAGTGCTTGTGCGTACTTATATTCTACCCGCAGGGCCAGGTTAAAATCCAATACAAATGATTATTTAAGCTAATTGAACAATCTGAGCCGGAAGTCATGAGCGGTTTCGTTGTCTTGGAAGGCATAGACGGGTGCGGCAAGTCCTCAGTCACGAGACTGGTCGCGAAGAGGCTCGGGACAAAGGCAGTGCTGACGAGGGAACCGACTGACTCATGGATAGGCCGAGCGGTTCGAAGAGGGGACAAACACAAGGTCAGCCCTTACACCGATGCCCTTCTATTCATGGCGGATCGCGCTCAGCACACAGAAGAGATATCGCGTCTATTGGTGAGGCGAAAAACCGTGGTCTGCGACAGGTACTATCACTCCACGGTCGCCTACCAGACAGCCTATCTGGATGACGTCTTCGAGGGAGATGCCTTCAGATGGCTCCTTGACACGAACCTCAAGATTTCGATCCACCCCGATCTGACCGTGTTCCTCGTCATACCGCCTGAGCTAGGGTTGAAGCGAATCAAAGGCAGATCGAAGCTCTCCCGGTTCGAGCGTCTGGCTTTCCTGAGAGAAGTGCACAAGAACTACCTCCGCCTGGCACAGCTCGATCCGACCATAGTGAAACTGGACGGGACGAAGGACCTTGAGTCAGTTGTCGGGGAAGTGCTCAAGCTCATCAAGGAGAGGAAGATTTAAGGGGTCGGGCAGACTCACAAGTGGTGTTATGCATCCAGCAGATCATCTCAGAGGCTCCAGAAGCGACAAACTGAAAGGGCGGAAGATCGTCCTGGGCGTGACTGGCAGCATAGCCGCTGTCGAGACCGTGAAGCTGTGCAGGGAGCTCATCAGGAATGGCGCAGAGGTCCATGTCGTGATGTCAAAGGATGCTCAGATGATCGTGCATCCATGGGCACTCGAATTCGCATCAGGCAGAGAAGTCATCACCTGCATCGACGGAGGGGTCCAGCACGTGTCACTCTGCGGAGATGTCCCGGACAAGGCAGACCTTCTGCTGATCGCGCCCGCGACAGCGAACACCATATCCAAGATGGCCTGCGGGATTGACGATACTTCAGTGACTACGATGGCGACAACCGCGATCGGAACAGGGATACCAGTCATCGTGGTCCCAGCGATGCACTACTCGATGATCACCCACAAGATCGTGCTCGAGAACATCAAGAAGCTGGAGAAGCTCGGGGTGGGATTCCTCAGCCCCAAGGTAGAGGAGTCGAAGGCAAAAATGCCCTCGATCGACTACATCGTCTCCATGGTCATCGCAGCAATTGGCAAGCGGGATTTGCTCGGACGCAAAGTCCTGGTCATTGCAGGATCGACCGAAGAACCAATCGACGACATCAGAGTCGTGACCAATAGAAGCTCCGGCGAGACCGGGGTCGAACTGGCCAGAGCCGCGCACGAGAGGGGCGCGACCGTCGAGCTTTGGATGGGCAGAGCGGAAGCCGACCTGCCAGAGCACATCAGCCACAAGAGGTTCTCTTCATTCAATGACCTGTCAAGAATGGTCAGAGGTAAGAGGTTTGACATTGTCTTCTTCCCAGCGGCTGTTTCGGACTACTCACCCAGGAAGGTCGAGGGGAAGATACCATCCGACAAAGCGAAGATCAGCCTCGAATTGAGAAGGAATCCGAAACTCATCGACCATCTGAAGGCAAGGCTGGTTGTGGGGTTCAAGGCTCAGGCGAGAATAAGCGACGAGGAGCTGGTCAAAGAATCATTGATGCTGATCAAGCGGACGAGGTGTGCGCTGGTCGTTGCCAACAAGATAGAACATGTGAAGCCAGGGAAGACGCGAGTCGTCCTGGTCGAAAGGAACGGGGACGCTGAAGACCTCGAAGGCACGAAACACCAGGTCGCCGACAAGATCCTGGACAGGGTCGTAAGGATGATGTGATGAACGCAAAGGCGTTCTGTCCAGGCCATGTCACTGGGTTTTTTCAGATATGCGAGACCAAGAACATTCTCTCGACAGGATCCAGAGGGGCGGGCCTCTGCCTGACGCGCGGCGCAGTATCGTCCGTCAGTGTCGAAGAGGCTCAGAGGCAGAGTGTCTTGACCTACCTGGATGGGAAGATGACTACGGCCGAGGTCACTAGGGCCGCTATCAGGCGCATGATAGGCAGCGAGAAGGTGAAAGTCACGGTCGAGACCGCCCTCCAGCTTCCTCAGAGCCAGGGATTTGGAATGAGCGCCGCGGGTGCACTGTCTGCCTCGATCGCGCTGGCCGATCTGCTCGGAAGGACCAGACATGAGGCCTTTGAGGCTGCACATGTCGCAGAGGTTCAGTGCCGATCGGGATTGGGGGACGTTTCTGCGATCTGGAGAGGCGGGATCACTATCAGGAAGAAGGCTGGCCTTCCGCCGATTGGAGAGGTTCTGCGCATCAAGGGAACGCCTGAGGTGACGCTCGCGGTGATCGGAAAAAGGCTGCTGACGAAGAAGGTGCTCGCTGATCCCACAAAACGAAAGGCGATAAACAGCGGTGGTTCGAGGAAGGTCGACGAACTCCTCCAGGAGCCGACCCTCGAGAAGTTCATGGAACTGTCAGCATCGTTCGCATTACAGTCTGGCATGGCGTCCAGAAAGATCATCGAGGCAATGAACGCGGCATCGAAGCTGGGAATGGCGAGCATGGCCATGCTGGGGAATTCCGTGTTCGCCATAGGTGATTCTGCAGGCCAGGCAAAGGTACTGAATGAATACGGAGAGGTCTGGACTTGCAGAGTCAGCACCGAGGGACCCAGGGTAATCTAGGAAACAAAAATCCGCAAAGTGTCATATATTCCTGAAGTGCTTTGCCGACTGACGACCGAGGGTGGATCTATGGAGGAATCGTCGGAGTCGGGCAATTGGGATGCAAGAGCGGACGGCATGAGTCAACTAAGGGAATTGAACGCCATGGAGCGCAGCCAGGACTCCAACTACTGGATATCCAGCGCGATCTTGATCGTCGCGAACGCAGTCCTTGTGGCCGAGTTCTTCAGGCAGGAAGAGCACTACCTTGCGCGGCTGGCGATATCCATAGTGGGTCTGATGATCGCAGCGGTCATGGTGTTGTTGGTCACTCGGGCTAGACAGTACAAGAAGAGATGGCTCGACAAAGCGAAGGCTCTCGAGAAGGAACTGTGCGTTCCATCGAAATACGCCGTTTGGGAGGACAAAGGACTTCCAGGCTTCGCCGCATCACTTGCATTGATGTTGGCAATGTATGGGCTCGTGGTCATGTGGGCTTCCTACGCCGCGTTCGCGGCTTGGAGCCTGGTGCTCTAGGACCTCTCAGGCGCCTGCTCATTCATAAAGCGTGAAGAGTCTATCGTCGCCGCCAACGTCAACAAGGCCAAGCCTAGCTCCGCTGTCCAGCCATCCGTGTGCATAGTTGATGCATGCGAAGGCGTTTACAAGATCACCCTTGGCAGTGAAATCCTTGGCGTCCTCGAAGTACGCCCTGGCCATCTTCATGAAATCATCGGCCAGTTTCCTGTTGAAGGACTTTTCCGGAGCGGCTATCTTGGCCTTGTCGAGTGCATCTGAGGTCAACTGGATGTAGCGCTCAACCCGCTCTTCAGATATCATTACACCTTTTGCGGACATCGTTCCTACCCTTTCGAAGGGATGACCTCGACGCTCTCTCCGCCGTGCCTCGACTCCCTCGGCCTGATCTCGACCAGCAGCGGCATAGAAACGCCTCCTCCGGTGATGATCGCACTTCCGATTGGGAGCCTCTGGATCTCGTCTTCCATGCCCACAGTGAGACCCTCTATCGAGGCGGATATCGCGGTCAGATCGTTCGGGTTCGTCACCTTCAGGATGATCTGTGTGTTGCACTGGCTAAGGACGTTCTTGTCGATCTTGGCCGCCCTTTGGGTGATGACCATGAGACCCAGACCGAACTTCCTCCCTTCGGACGCGATCGTCCTGAATATCTTGGAGCAGGCGACCTGCCCCTGTTGCGGACAGAAGTTGTGTGCCTCCTCCACCACGAGCATCATGGGAGGTATCTTGTCCACCTTCCTGAGCTCGAACAGGGCGTTGCCGATCCTGTTGATTATGAGTTGCTGGATATCAGGCGGTGTGCCACGGAGATTGATTATCGTGCACTTGCCTTTCTGCAGAAGTTCATCGATCTTCGTGCCCTCTTCAGCGAAGATATCTATCTCGTTCAGGTACTCGAGCTCGCTGACCAAGACGCCGCTGGATGCTTCTCCGCTCTGCTCGAGAACCGTGACTATGTCGTTTATCGTGTAGCTGCCCTTGGTCTCCTTCAGGATGTCGATGGTCTTTCGCAGCATCGTCAGGAAATTCCGCAGATTCTTTATGTTCGTGAGCCCCAGGATCTCCCTTGCGTCAAGGTTGTGGAGAGTGAACTTGAGTGGCTTCGCGCCCTTGTTTAAGGCTGGAGCGGTCGCGTACTCAAGTATTCTGTCATCATAACCCTTCGGCGTCACGCCGAAGTCCCGTGTTGTCTTCTTGACGACCCCCTTGTGCTTCATGCTGGAGTACTCGCCATGCGGGTCAACTACGCACACGGTCACGTTGTGCTTCATCAGTTCTTCGATTATCGCGCCAGAACAGTATGATTTGCCGCCCCCGGTCTTGCTCAGGATGCACACGTGCTTCTGAACCATCACATTGATGTCGAGCTCGATGCGGACGTTGTGGCCTGAGAGGAGGCCGATGTACGCCCCGGCCTCGTTGTTCTCCTTTATGCCTATGATGCTCTTGATGAGCTCTTCCTTCGCTCTATACACGATGGAGCCCGCCTTCAAAGGCGTCCGGGGAACCTGCAAGAGATTCCTGTCGTCTCTGTAGCCTATCACCGAAATCGCAGCTGCCTGCTTCTCCTCTATCACGACTGGGGTGCCATCCTTCATTCCCACCGCACCGTCTATGGTCAGGTTGGTCTTGTTCTCGACCTCGGACACCTGCCCAAGGACCCAGCCGTCGAGATCGTGCTTGACTTGGACGTACTCCATCTTCTCCAGAGGGTTCGTCACACCGCAGTTGAAGTTCAGGGTTCCGACATTCCCGTAGACTATCGCCACGGGTTCGAGCCCGTCCGGTCGTTTCCTCAGAATCAGACCTCGGCGCTTCGCCTCTGGAGAGCCGCGAACTCCTGCTGGAGCAGGGGTCCCTGATGGCACCTGCTGAGAGGGGTAGGACTGGCCAATACTCTCGTTCAACTGCATCCCATCCGACTATCCAATATAACACACTTGATTATATTAATGCTTTCGCCAGGAGAGAAACCTCCGCTCAAGTTATAAGAGAAGGGACTACATTCCCCGCTCAGGATATCATGTTCGTGGTCGGGGGGTCGGCGTCTCAGCTCCTTTCCAAGGAGCTTGCGAAGAGTCTCAAGGCGAAGCTGGCAAAGGTGGAGACCAGGCGTTTTCCGGATGACGAATGCTATGTCAGAATCGACGATGACCTAGATGATCAAGAGGTGTTTCTGGTGCAGACCTCCTGGCCTGACAAGAATATCGTGGAGTTGTTCCTGCTTCAAGATGCGATCAGGGAATTCGATGTCGATTCGCTCACGACCGTGGTTCCTTATTTCGGATACGCTCGCCAGGACAAGCAGTTCAAACCTGGGGAACCGATAAGCGCGCGCATGCTCGCGCGATTGATGCAATTGAATACGGACGCGTTCATGACGGTCGATGTCCATGCCCCGACTGTCATCGACTGGTTCGGCAACATCTCCGCCAAAAACGTCGCGGCATATCCCGAGATCGGCAAATATCTCAAGGGGAAGGGAATCGAACTCATTCTGTCGCCCGATGAGGGAAGAGCGGACAACGCCAAGAGAGTGGCGGATGTCGTGAACTGCGAAGCAGACTTCCTCGTCAAGGAGCGTCTCGATGGGGAGAACGTCAGGATCACCCCGAAGAGACTAGACGTCAAAGGCAAGAAGGTCGCCATCGTGGACGACATAATATCCACCGGCGGAACAATAATCAAGGCCGCGGAGCAGTTGCGTAAGCAGAATGCGGCGAAGATCTACGCCGTGTGCACTCATGGAGTATTCTCTGGCGACGCGATTCCCAAGCTAGAGGCCGTATGCGATGACATATGCACGACGGACACGATTGAGAACCCGAAGTCTTGCATCAGCGTGGCCCCCCAGATAGCTAGGACGGCGAAGGACTGATTCTAGGACCACCAAAAGCTACATAAGTCTCTCTCTGTTTCCAGACCACGTCATGAAGAAGGCAGAGGACTTCAGCGAGTGGTACAACGAGATAGTCGAGAAGGCGAACCTGACTGACAAGCGCTACCCGATAAAGGGGATGAACGTCTGGACGCCTTATGGCTGGAAAATCATGCAGGCGATCGACTCCCACATTAGACAGGAGTTCGACGCCACGAACCACCAGGAAGTCTGCTTTCCGTTGCTCATCCCAGAGGACCAGTTCGCCAAGGAGAAGGCGCACATCAAAGGCTTCGATTCGGAGGTGTTCTGGGTCACGCATGCCGGCTTGAATCCGTTGGACGTCAAGCTGTTGCTCAGACCTACAAGCGAGACCGCCATGTATCCGATCTTCGCGCTTTGGGTCAGGTCTCACGCCGACTTGCCGCTGAAGACCTATCAGATCGTGAACACTTTCAGATACGAGACGAAGCAGACGCGAGCGTTCATCAGGGTCAGAGAGATCCACTTCTTCGAATCCCACACCTGCCATGCTGATTTCGAGGATGCGGAGAAACAGGTGAGAGAGGATTTCGACATTCTATCCATTCTCGCAAAGAAGTGGTGTCTGCCGTACAAGCTGCTGAAGAGGACCGACTGGGACAAGTTCCCAGGCGCGCACTACACCGTCGGGATCGACACTCTTCTCCCATCCGGACGAAGCCTGCAGCTCGGCTCCATACACCAGTACATGGAGAACTTCTCGAGGCCCTACGACATCAAGTACGAAGACGAGAAGGGTGAGCACAGATACGTCCACCAGACAACCTTCGGCATGAGCGAGAGACTAGTGGGGGCTGTCGTTGCGGTCCACGGAGATGACAAGGGCCTCGTTCTACCACCGGATGTCGCGACGAACCAGGCTGTGATCGTACCAGTCCTGGCAAAGGGCGAGACTGAGAAGGTATCCAAGGCAGCAAGAGACCTCTACGATGAGCTCAAGTCAAGTGGCATAAGGGTGCACCTCGATGAAAGGGATGTCAGACCCGGAGTCAAGTACTACGATTGGGAACTCAAGGGCGTCCCGCTAAGGCTTGAGCTCGGTAAGAGAGATATCGAGAAGGATAAAGTCACATTTGTCAGGAGAGACACGGGCGACAAGTCACTCAGAGATCGAAAGCATGTTGTCAAGGAAGTCAAGGACACGCTCGCTCTGATAGCCAACGAGATGCTCGCCAGAGCCTCGAAGGAAATGACGGCCAACACTCTGACAGTTGACTCGCTGGCCAACCTACCAGAGAAGATGATTCGAACAGGCTGGTGCGGTGAGGAAAGCTGCGGACACGAGATTGAGACAAAGTCCGATAGGAACATCATCGGCACGCCGGTCGACGGCGAGCATTTCTCTGGCAATTGCGTGGTTTGCGGCAAACCAACGAAGACTCCGATCTACCTTGCCAGGGCTATGTAGTGGACTCAAGCACTGGCTGGCTTCTTCTTC
>JALHSX010000050.1 GCA_022865445.1 Thermoplasmata archaeon
CAACGAGGTTTTCGAGGATGTCTCCAGGCTCATGCGCGGGATCGATGTGGACGACGGCAGGCTTGCTGTCGGCCTGATCGACAAGGTGGGGCACAGGGGCAACTTCCTCGCGCAGGCGCATACTATGGAACATGTTCGCAAGGAGGAGGTCCGGATATCGTCTTTGTGGGACAAGCGCACATCGGACCGGGCTGCTAAAGAAGGCTTCAAGCCTCTCCAGGAGGCCGCCAAGGATCGCGTCAGGAGCATTCTGAAAGAGCACGTGCCCGACCCCCTTGACAGGGACATCGAGAGAGATATCGAACGTGTGATTAAGGCCGCTCAGAAGACGCTCTTGAAGTGATCCCTATGCCCTGTCGCGGGTCAGGCGAGAGAGTCATTCCAGACTTCGAATTGAGACGGTCCAAAGTAGATGTACCGCTCCGACCGATTGCCTTTCCAAGGAGCTGCAGAGCATGAAGACCCGAACTATAAGGCAGTCAGTGTTCTTCGAGGCGTCGCCGCATGATGTGTACGAGTCGCTCATGGATTCGCGGAAGCACGCGAAGTTCACCGGTGGCAAGTGCACGATAGTCAGGAAGGTCGGCGGGAAGATCAACATCTACGGCGGCTACATCACGGGCGAGAACGTCGAGCTCGTACAGGACAAGAAGATCGTGCAGTTGTGGAGACCTGATGAAGGGGATTGCTGGCCTTCGGACCACTTTTCCAAGGCGACATTCGCGCTCAAGGCGGAAAAGCGCGGCACACGATTGACCTTCACCCAGTCTGGCGTTCCTGTGGAGTGCGGGGACAGGTTCGACACTGGGTGGAGCGAGAACTATTGGGAGCCCATGAGGCGAATGCTCGAACGCGAAACGAAGAGTGTCTGAAGCCTGTCTGTTTACTCGTCTCTGCTAGATTTGCCTCTTCGTCTGATCAGCACAAGTGCAATCGCAACGAACCCAACGATCGGCAGAAGCAGACCGTGGAACTCGGGAATGGGCGCTAGGGTGTCCTTCAGGAATATGTCGTTCGTGTCGTTCAGGACGTCGTCGAGCGGCAACCAGTAGGGATCGAACTTGCCTCCGGGTCCTTGGGTCGCATTCTTTGGCAGGATGCCAGTGTCGTTATACTCTGGCCACGGATCGAAGATGAGACACTTGTCGTCGCTGGTGTCAACGAGGGTGTCGCTGTCGTCCCATCCGGCTATGACCTTCGCGTGGCCCATGTCTGCCTTGTAGGTCGAGCCAGGGTACGAAGCCGATTGATTCGTTGGCCACCCGTCTCGATCCAGCCAGAGGACTGGATAGCCCTGCGCGATGTATTGAGCAAGCAGGAATATGGTCAGAGGATTGGTCGAGTTGTGTTCTATGTATGCGCACCCCAGCGACCACTGGAAGGCCGTCTGGACCTCTGTCGGCCTGCCTCCTGTACCATCGAACATGCCCACGCCGTGGGTCTCGATCGCACCGTTCTTGAAGGTTTCGCCAAGGGTCGACTTGCCGCAGTCATAGATGTTGTCCTGCACTATGAAGTTGCCACCTTGACCCCTGTAGACTGCGATCATGGATATGCATGCAGGAGCGCAGTAGCAGGAGCAGTGTGGGCAGTCGTCAATTGTGCCGTATATGAAGTCTGGACCGCTTGAGTCGTTCCATGCGTGAGGTCCGTTTTGCGGGTTGCAGGGTGGTACTGCGTTACATTGCATGTTGGAGTCTTTGTGCTGGCAGTCGAGCACTATAGGCCACGTTAGCGTCGTCTCCATCTTGACCGGCGACGACTCTTTCCTGTTTCCAGGAAGGAAATTGACGAGAGCAAAGGCAATCCCGGAACTCACAAGCAGAATGACGACGGCCACTGCAAGGGGCCGCAACCTCTTCTTGCGCGTGTCCTCCCGCTCGTGAGGTTTCGCCCTACTCTGCCCGCTCCCGACTAGCCCAAACCTTGCTGCGCTCATCGAATACCACCCTGCTCGAGAAAGTGAATCGGGCTGGACAATACTTAAGGCTGACGAATCTGGGAGCCAGGAGCTCATATGGCTACTTTTTGAACCTTCTCGCCAGGACAACCACCACGAAGACAGACAGGACTGCTGGAAGCAGATCGAACTCAGGCATTTGTGCACTGACACCGGGCTGGTAGACGGCGAGATAGAACGTAGCGCCAGATATGGTGACATTCTTCGGATGCTCGATGACTATTCCATCGTTCGGCGTCCAATTTCCATTCCTCCAGTCCTGCACCATCAGATCCGTCCCATTGTATGCTGCAGGTCTGCTGCTATTGATGTAGGTCGTTGTCTGGCCGTTCAAGACCACCATGGTTTGGCCGCGATAGAAGACTCTGCTCACGAGCTTCCCGGTGCCTTCTGCGAGCGCGATCCACGCATTCGTTCCACTTGAATTCAGGAGTACGCCCGAACCAGCGTAGTAGGTTGCAGAGTACTGCGAATCCATTCTGTAATCTCCGAATTGCACGCCACTGAAGTTGACTGGCAGTTGAGCTATGTCGAAGAAGAGAGCGGTTCCGTTGCTGACCGCCCTTGTCGAAGTGTGGTTGAGCGCGTAGACTTTGAACACGTAGCTGTTGTTTGCAGGAGATGGCGCAGCG
>JALHSX010000051.1 GCA_022865445.1 Thermoplasmata archaeon
AGCTCGGCGTCAAGAACGAAGAGGCCGTTCTGGCCGCCAGCCGCAGATACGCGATGAAGCTCGCGAAGACCAACTATGAGGGTGATATCCTCAAGGTCTTCGAATCAAGCAGACTTGAGCTCAAGACGCGCATCTGCATCGTCGTCGCCAAGAATGAATGGATCGTGCTGAAGAATCTCGAGGACGTCGTGAAGAAGATCCTCGCGGAGAAGAGCACGATGCAGATCTTGCAGAGCACGAACGCCATAACCGTGATTTCGGAGGACAAGCATATTCCTATCATCACCAAGGCGATAGGCCACGATCACATCATCAGTGTCAAGGAGAATCTGGGGGAGATAACTCTGAAGAGCCCTCCGGTCATAGAGGAGACTCCGGGCGCCTTTGCGTTCATCATGGGCATGCTATCAGAGCAGGGCATCAACCTGCTCGAGGCCGTCAGCTGTTACACGGACACGATATTCATCGTCAGCAGGGAGGACATGATGCGCGCGTTCGACATCCTCTCCGCCTGCATCGAGGACAAGATAGTACCATCGAATTCCATTTGATTCTCACCAAAGGAGCCTGTCAGCCTTCGAGATTTGGCCCCTCATCTTCTCTGCTGATTGCTTCGAGCGCACGAGTGCAGCCTCTGCTTTCAACATCTGGCTCTTCACTGCCTTCTTCGAGGTGCCTCCCTCGCTTCCCCTCCTGTCGATTGCACGTTCTACGTTCAGGAAGGCCAAGTCAATGGTCTTGAGGTCCTTCGAGAATCTCATGAGCACCTCCTTGGCGAGTTCTTTGAATACCAGGTCATCGCCATCTGCCTTGACGGCTAGTTCCTTCACGATATCGTGGGCGTTCCTGAATGGGATGCCTCGTGTTGTGAGGAGGTCGGCGAGGTCGGTCGCGGTCATCAACCCGACCTCGGCCGCCTTCCTCATCCTCGCCCTATCGAATTCAGCTTCTGCAAGAAAGGTTGTGAGGGCATGGAGGGATGCCTCTGCGGTGTCAAAAGCGTCGAAGAGGTTCTCCTTGTCTTCTTGCAGGTCGCGGTTATACGCGAGGGGAAGAGATTTCAGTAGGGTGAGGATCGCGACCAGGTCTCCGATTGCTCTGCCGGATTTACCCCGGACGAGCTCGGCTATGTCAGGGTTGCATTTCTGAGGCATCATGCTCGAGCCGCCGGAGAGACTCAGGGGCAATTTCAGGAAGCCGAATTCCCCGGATGACCAGAGTACCAACTCCTCGCTCAGTGAGGAGAGGTGGATCATGAGAAGTGAGAGCGCAAAGACGAATTCCGCAGCGAAATCCCGGTCTGAAACTGCATCCAGAGAGTTCTCCGTGGTGCCATCCATCCCGAGCATGTTGGCAGCGATTGACCGGTCGAATTTCGACCAGGTCCCTGCCAATGCCCCGGAACCGAGCGGAGAGACGTTCGCCCTCTCATAGCACACTACGAGGCGTGAGATGTCCCTCTGCAGTCTCCAGAAATGGGCCATAAGATGGTGTGAGAGCAACACTGGTTGGGCGTGCTGCAAATGCGTGTACCCAGGCATGATGGTCATTGATTCGTTCTGTGCCTTTCGCAGGAGGGTCTCTTCCAGACTGAAGACGGAAGTCACGACGGCGTGCACCTCCTCCCTCACCACAAGTCTCATGTCCAGGGCGACCTGGTCGTTTCGACTTCGTCCGGGGTGTAGTTTCGCGCCAGTGTCTCCCATGATGTCGATCAGGTGTTTCTCGATGTTCATGTGGACGTCTTCGTACTTCGTATCGAGGCTGATCGCACTAGATCCTAATCCCCTGGCCACCTCTTTGAGCCCTTTGACTA
>JALHSX010000052.1 GCA_022865445.1 Thermoplasmata archaeon
TGAATTTCGCCCTTCGCTTCGGCTTGTCTACCTGAGCCTCTTCGAGTGCCTCAACCCCAATCAGCTCCCCCTCTCGATCGTAGTCGGTTGCGATGATTACTTCGTCCGCCGACTTGGACAGGTCTTTCAGGGCGTTCATTATCTTCTTCGCCGTCGGATCCACTCTCTTCTCAGGTTTCGCATAAACTAGGTCCTTCGGTGGGATTGCGTTCCAGTTGTTGTATTTGTCTGGATAGTCCAGGACTATGATGTGTCCTCTGAGTCCCAACACGAAGTACTCATCGGGTCCTTTGGTGAATGTCAGAACAGGAACGCCTGCGACAGAGCGACTCTTATGCGTGTTGTCGGAGAGTATGAGTGCGATCCTCCGCGCGGCGAGATTCTTCTCGCTGATGATGAGTCGGCGCATTCGTGCTTGGATGATTGGAGGCTTATTTAATGATGATGGGAGGGGTTTCTCGCATTGCCAGACCTAAGGTCTGGCAGGAAACCGCTGCTACTTCCTGCGACTTCCCCACTTCCGCTTTCTCAGGTCGAGGATCTCGTTCCTTCTTCGGCCGAGCCCAAGGAGCGCAACGGGGACTCCCATCTGCTTCTCAACGAACTTGATGTACTTCTTCATGTTCACGGGGAGCTCGGCGTAGCCCTTCGAGAGGATTCTCTTCATGCTTGCGTCGCTGATTTCGTCCCACCCTTCGAGGGTTACGTACCTGGGCTCGCATCTCTGGAGCAGTCTCAGGTCTGCGGGGATTCGCGACACCTTCTTGGCGTCAAGAGTATAGTGGGTGCAGATCTTCAGCTGGTCGAAGCCTCCGAGGACATCGATCTTCGTCAATGCAAGTCCGGTGAATCCCGAAAGTGAGCTGGAGTACTTCGTGACCACGAGATCGAGCCATCCGCATCTTCTGGCCCTCCCGGTCGTAGTTCCGAATTCGCCTCCCTTCTCTGCGATCCGCTTTCCGATTCCATCAGTGAGTTCGGTCGGGAATGGGCCCTCCCCGACCCTTGTTGTGTAGGCCTTGACGACGCCGTACACATCATCCAGTGCCAGAGGAGAGATGCCGGAACCAGACGCGGCGTTGCCCGCGACCGTCGTTGACGAAGTCACAAAGGGATATGTTCCGTGATCGATATCCAACATTGTCCCCTGAGCGCCCTCGAAAAGGATTCTCTTTCCCTTACGCAGCGAGTCATCGACGAGTGCTCCCGTGTCGACGATGTGATGCTTCAGTCTCATTCCATATCCGGCGTACTCGTTTCTGATCGCATCGAGATTCAATATGCTCGAGTCGCCGTATGCTTCGAGGATCTTCTGCTTCAGCGGCACGAGGAATTCGAGTTTCTCAGAGAGGGCGCTTTCGTCTGTGAGGTCCCCCATACGAACGCCTAGCCTCGCGACCTTGTCCGAGTAGGATGGGCCGATCCCGCGTCCGGTCGTCCCGACTTTTCCCCCTTTCCTCATCCTCTCTTCGGCGCCGTCGAGCAGTCTGTGGTAGGGCATGATGACATTCGCTCTGTCGCTGATTCTCAGGTTCTTCACGCTCACCCCACGTGATTCGAGGCCTTCGAGCTCTTTGATGAGGGCGCCAGGGTCGATGACCACACCGTTCCCGATGACCGCAATCTTACCAGGCCTGAGAATGCCCGATGGGACATTATGAAGCGCGAACAGTTCCTCGCCGACTTTGACGCTATGTCCCGCATTGTTCCCTCCTTGGAACCGCACGACCATGTGGGCTTCGTTCGCCAAGAAATCTACGATCTTGCCTTTGCCCTCATCTCCCCACTGAGAGCCAATGACCACCAATGACGGCATCTTATCGATACA
>JALHSX010000053.1 GCA_022865445.1 Thermoplasmata archaeon
AAATAACTTTGTCGATTGGCAATATTCGATCCTCCGCGCCTGCGGCCATTCATCGTCTAGACAGCATCATCTGAGGAGACCCCGAGCAGAGAGACGCAGAGTTAAATATCCACTCTGGCATGGCTGGCACATGGTCGAGATCCGACTGTCCGCAAGATGTTTTCCCACCGAAGATAGGGGGAAGATTGTCGAAGCGATCATCAGATTGTTTCCCGACGCGGAGGTCGATGGAGACGACCCCATCGTCGCTCGATCCGCATCCGTAGATGCGTTTCGAGATATTCTGAGGCGGTACAGGATAAGAGACGCAGCCAGAGCGGTCATGAGGCGGGGACAGAAGGGGAATTCGACCTCGTTCTTGTTGAACAAGCAGGTCGCTGCGATCGGAAAGGTCTCCTTCTCCGAGGAGAACCACCCCCTCGGCGACATCGAAGTCACGATAGTATCAGACAACATTGATGAACTGATAGATTCCATTGCTCCGAGCACAAGAATGGAGAAACACATATGATCGGCATCAGCTCCCCGACTTTCTGCATGACTCCTTTCCTTAACATGCTCGAAAGCATCTCGAAACGCTTCGAGCTGTGGGAGATACTCTCAGAGGGAGAGGACAGGCTCGAGCTGATCAAGGATGATGTGAGGTATGGCAGAGACTCTCTCGGTATGCGGTTCCAGGTTCACGCTCCGTTAAGCGATGTGAACATAGGTAGCGTTCATGAACCGATGAGGATCGCCGCTGTCGATGAGATCAAGCAGGCCATCATGATGTGCAGACAGCTCGAGATACCTCTGGTGACGATCCATCCAGGGTTCGTTCAAGGGATCGCATTCCTGAACAAAGCCAAGGCGCTCGAGAAGACGAAGGAGAGCGTGAAGGAGATAGCCACCTACGCTATGGATCAATCCGTGACCGTTGTCGTGGAGAATCTCCCTGCGAACATAAATGCGACATGCACTCAGGCGGACGAACTCCTTGAGGCCATCGAAGGCTCCGGACTCGGCATATGCTTCGACATGGGCCACGCAAACACTGCAGGACAGATGGACGAGATGCTCAGACTCGTGGATCGTTTCAAGAACGTACACTTGCACAACAACGACGGTCAGTGGGATCAGCACAACAGGGTCGATGACGGTTCCGCCGACCTGTCAAAGGTCGCTTCGGTCCTGAAGAAATCATACACAGGCAATATCATCATCGAGTCGACGGATCTGGAGAGCGGTGAGCAGAGTAAGCGCGTTCTAGAAGCGCTTCTAAGTTAAGAAACCGCAGCGCATACACTGGAACTTGCCGTCAACCCATCTCGCCTGCGTGTTCCCGCATCTGGAGCAAACATATCCTCCGGAGAACACATAGTGTTGAGAGGGACTCGGGTCCGCGGCAGTCCCCTGGTTCCATCCGGACTGATGGACATCGTACGGACCGTATGCAGGCGGCCGAAATGAGTCCTGCATTCTTGGCTCGACCCACGGGGTCGGCACCGGTGTCCGGCTTGCACCGGGTAGTTTCCGCCCGGACAGGAATTCGCCTATCCTCGTCAGGTAGTATGAGAAGAATATGACACCGAAGCCAAGCCAAATAAGAATCCCCACTCCTGTGATCAGGCTAAGGCCGTTCGAATTGAACACTTCGATTGGCATTCCTAGGTAGTCGGTCGCGAAGTGGAGCATTATCGAGGCCGCCAGGCCGAATTTGAGGAAGAGGTAGCCGAAGGCGAGCCCGCCTGCAGAGGCCGGTATGATCTTCCAGGCGCCCCAGCCGCCCGCATAGTGGGCATAGCCGAAGATTGCTGCCGAGACCACGATGAGGATCGCCTCAGGGGTTCCGATCTTGAATCCACCGCCGAGCAAGTAGGAGTGCCATTTGTACATTCGGTTCCTCCGGAGAAGGTTCACGAGTAGCAGTGGAAGGCCGACCAACAGAACTCGAACAATCAATTCCTCCCAGACTGAGGCGTTTGCAAGCAGGAACAGGCTTTCCTGCAGCGTTCCGGCGCTGGGGACATCACTGGCAGTGGTCCTGAACAGAAGTGCCACCAAGACCGAGAAGAACAGCGTGGCAAAAAGCAGGCCGCAAGTCTCGAAAAGCGGGCTATGCTCTCGCGAAACCGCGGTCATCGATAGTTCCTTCGAGAACCCTCGGATGCTTGTCACGAAGACCCACGTGCAGCTCGAGACTATCGCGCCAATCAGGAAGAAGTAGAATACCAAGAGGAAGTACCCGGAGACGGTGAGGAGCTTGATGATCACGGGCGTGATCAAGATCAAGTCGAATCCGTGCCACTCGTCGAGGATCGCAGGCACGACCCATTTCATTCCGTAGAACAGCGCCACGATGGACAGCACGAGCTGCGCAACGAACGTCAACATCACGAATGCAGAGACGGATTTGCCCACTTTGCGCCAATCGGTCCTCACGACTGGCCGATACTGAAATGGAGACCCCGTCCAGGTGCGCCTGTTGCCCGCAGGAGGCAGGCCGGAGTACATCTTCGATTGTTTGATTGTGCCGCATCTCGGGCAGTAATTCCCCGTCGATGGAATGCCTGCCCCGCAGACCGCACATACCTCGTCTGTTGGGGGAGCAGGAGCTGGCGGCTGATAATCTGTCACTGTTCGCACTTAGATTATCTTCTGTATATTACATTATCGCATTTCACGGGAGGGCATCTTGGCACCTGGTGTTCGTTGAAGTTCTCGCAGTCTCCGGGCCATTCGAGTATGGAGCCAACGTCCAGATGGGCCCTTTGCGGCAGAAGAACCGCGATTACATCAACGAACGTTTATATTGGGAGACAATATTCGAGGGCCGCCTACTTCGCGGAGGCAACCGAATGGACGACGAGAAGGAAACAAAGGTACGGTTTGAAACGTTGAGCGCCGAGAAGATTCCCTTTGGGAAGAACAACTTCTTGGAAGTGGCACGTAAGAAGGCAATCACTGACGAAGGGGACAGCGAGTTCATCTCAGTGTCCAGGGGTTACTTCCTTCCGGATGGAAGCGAGAAGTACAAGAAATCTATTACGATCCCAGACGACCCGACCATCAAGGCGTTCGTCACCGAGAAGATCAACAAACTGTGAGATAGTTCTCATCTAATTGCCTGATGTAGATCGGCCGGAAGGATTCCAGGCGAGATAGGCTCTCGCCTGATGATTTTCATTTCATTCGTTCTTGTCAGCCGCATGTTTCTCTATCAGAAGCTCAAGATATGTCTTGGGCTCTATCTTCTCAAGCTCAAGCTCTTTCCTCGCGGTCTCGAGCAACTGTTCTGATCTCTCAGGCGATTCCGTGAGCACTTCGAGCTCCACGAACTCGCCTAGGCCGTCGACATCATCTACGTCGACCCTGAGTTTGTCCAAGAGATAACTGACGCGCCGCTTCCTGACATTGTAGGATTCTCTGAATCCTAGTCTCTCGACTATCCTTTGGACTGCAAGCGGGTTGTCCGTCCGGAGGGTGATCTCCTCCCGTGCCTTCGTGTTCTGCGTGTGCATCCGTGGACCCTTGTAAGTCAGCTCAGAATGCTCCTGCATCTTGCGTAGCCTGAGGGCTTCGTCCGTCTTGCCGAAGTCCTTTGAAGGGTGCGCGAAATAAACGTCCTCCATAGCGCCCTCGGATATCTTCTTCGCGCCCAGTCGAGTCAGTGTCTTCTCGACCTTGTCGTTGCCAGGGGAGCGGTACTTGGACTCTACCTAGATCACGATCACTCGGTAGAGTCGGGAAGTAGATTAAACTGTCTCGCGCCAGCCAGCGTTCTCGAAGAACTCATACCAAAAGGTATAATACTCGACTTATTGATAAACGACATCCCGGACTGAGGTGGATTGTATGGAGCAACCAGAGCGCTGCATAAAGCTCCGCAGGGAGGAGCTCGTCGAGATAAAGAGGCTTTACGAAACCGTCATGACCTTCGCATCCCACGGGATGTTCTACAGGAGCGGCCGAATCGTAGGAGACAGGCTCATCAGGACTTCGGGGACAGAGCTGTTGCGCTTGAAGGAGTCCTTGATCAAGGAAGGCTGGGTCACCGACATCAACTTCGAGGGTGACACGATCACCGTCGTCGGCTCGATCGAGGTGTCCAACTCAGATTCCCCCACCTGCCACATGCTCAGAGGCCTGCTCGCGAAAGTCTTCGAGGAGAGATCCGGGAAGGACGTCTATTGTCACGAGCGCAAGTGCGCATCAAAGGGAGACGACAAGTGCGTGTTTGTCATAGACACGGAGGTGTTGTGAGATGACCCGTAAGACCACGGGCATACCTGGTCTCGACGGCATGCTCCAGGGCGGTTTCCCGTTTCCTTCCGCGATCCTGGT
>JALHSX010000054.1 GCA_022865445.1 Thermoplasmata archaeon
AGAGACATAGGTCGCTCCAGCCTTTGCGGCAAGGAGGGCTTGGTTCGGGGAGAATACGAGCGTGACATTCGTCTTTATGCCCTCCTTGGAGAGCACCTTGACAGCCTTCAACCCTTCGGAAGTCATGGGGATCTTCACGATTATGTTCTTGTGTATCTTGGACAGCTGACGCGCCTCCTTGATCATGCCCTCGGCCTCCATGGAGACCGCTTCCGCGCTGATCGGCCCGTCGACCACTTGGCATATGTCCCTCACGCGGGTCTCGAAGTCGCAGCCTTCCTTCGCCACCAGAGTCGGGTTGGTGGTTACGCCATCCAGAATGCCCCAGCTGTTGATTTCCTTGATCTGGTCCAGGTTTGCGGTGTCTATGAATATCTTCATGTCGAGATCACCTTCACTTCTTCCTCTTCAAGACATCGTGAGCCGCCTCAACGATGTTGTCGACAGTCAAGCCATACTTGGTCATCAGCTCGTCGCAGGCTCCCGACTCGCCGAAGACATCGGGGATCCCGACTCGCTTCATCGGGACATGGAAGTTCTCGACGAGCACCAACGCCACAGCGCTTCCCATGCCCATCATGACGGAGTGTTCCTCAGCGGTCACCACTCCGCCAGTCTCTCTCGCAGCTCTGACGATAGTCTTCTCGTCCAAGGGTTTGATAGTGTGCAGGTTGACGACCCTCGCGTCGACGCCATGTTTCTGAAGCTCCTCCGCTGCCTCAAGGCATTTCGAGACCATTATCCCGCAGCCGATCAACGTGACATCCTTCCCATCTCTCATCACGGGAGCCTTGTTTATGTCGAACGGTGTGGCCGCGTCAGTGATCGTCGGCACGTCTGCTCTGCCTATCCTGACATAGACTGGCCCCTTGCTGTTCGCGATCGACTTGACCACCTTGTAGGTTTCAGACGAGTCCGCGGGGACGATGACATTCATGTTCGGGAGAACTCTCATGAGCGCGATGTCCTCGACGATCTGATGCGACGCGCCGTCCCCGCCGACAGTTATTCCGGCGTGCGACGCGACGATCTTGATGTTGAGGTTCGGGTAGGCGATTGACTGCCGTATCTGGTCGTAGCATCGCCCGGTTCCGAAAACGGCGAAGGTCGAGACGAACACGGTCTTTCCAGACACTGCGAGACCCGCGGCCGTGTCCATCATGTTCTGCTCGGCGATGCCGCAGTTGAAGAACCGCTCTGGGAACGCGGCCGCGAAATCAGCGGTCCTCGTGGAGGTCGAGAGATCGGCATCCAGCACGACTATGTCCCCGCGCTCCTTTCCGAGCTCCACGAGCGCGCGCCCGTACTGCTTCCTCTGGCTCTCTTCCTTCCACTTCACGCCTTGTCACCCCCGAGCTCCTTCATGGCCTGCTCGTACTCTTGCTTGTTCGGCGCCTTTCCATGGAAATGAAGTGAGCCCTCCATGTAGCTCACGCCTTTGCCCTTGATCGTATGACATATGATGATGGTCGGCTTGCCTTTGACGCCTTTGGCCTCGTTCGTGGCGTGGATTATCTCCTTCATGTTGTGCCCGTTGATCTCGATCACATGCCATCCGAAAGCCTTCCACTTGTCCGAAAGAGGCTCCAGCGACATGATCGTCTCAGTCGGGCCGTCGAGTTGCAGCTTGTTCCTATCCAAGTACACTGTGATGTTGTCAAGCTTGTAGTGGGATGCCAGCATGGCCGCCTCCCAAGTCTCCCCAACATCCATCTCGCCGTCGCCGACGACGACATAGATCCTGTAGAGTTTCCGATCAAGCTTCGCTGCCAACGCCATGCCGTTCCCAGCAGCAAGACCGTGTCCCAGAGAGCCGGTCGACATCTCGACCCCGGGTGTCTTCTGCATGCACGGATGACCCTGCAACCTGCTCCCCATCTTCCTGAGCGTGCTGAGCTCCTCGACCTGGAAGTAGCCAGCCATAGCCAGGACCGCGTAGAGGGCGGGCGCGGCGTGACCCTTGCTCAGCACGAACCTGTCCCTGTCAGGCCAATCAGGTCTCTTCGGGTCGTGCCTCATGATATGGAAGTAGAGTGCAGCCAGAATATCAGCACAAGAGAGGGAACCACCGGGGTGACCCGAGCCAGCCCCGTAGATCATCTGAATGGAGTGCAGCCTGATCTTCTTGGCGGTGGCCTCTAGCTCGCTGATGAACTCGCCGTCGTAGACTTCCAAGTCCGACCCCCTGGTCGTATCTCACAGACGCAAGCGGGATATCCGTTGGTCTGCCTTAAATCATTCGAGGGAAAATGGTTTTCATGGCGATCACGTTTCGAGCACGTGACATCTCCTGCCTTCGATCTTCAGCTTGCCTTGGGCGAAGAGCTGGATCGCACGCGGGAGCAGCTTGTGCTCCTCCTTGAGTATGCGCTCCTGCAGAGTATCTGCGGTGTCGTTCTCCTGCACAGGAACCGCCTTCTGAAGTATGATCTGCCCGCCATCGACATCGAGCGTGACGAAATGGATCGTGCAGCCGGAGACCTTGCAGCCGTAGTCGATGACCGCCTGATGGACATTGAGGCCGTGCATGCCCTCACCTCCGAATGACGGAAGCAGCGCGGGATGCGTGTTCATCATCCGGCCGGCATACTTGGATATCATGACTGGTGTCAGCATGCGGAGATAACCTGCGAGAACGACCAGGTCCACCTGATGCTGATCGAGGCAACTGACAACATCCTTCTCGTGATCCTCCCTCGTCATGCCCTTGTGAGGAAAGGCGAACGCATCGATCCTGTGCTTCTTCGCACGCTCGAGAGCAAACGCCTCGGAGATGTTCGAGATCACGACAACAACATCACCGTCAATCTCTCCTCGTTCACAGGCGTCTATGATTGCCTGGAGGTTTGTCCCGCCGCCAGAAGCCAGAACCCCGATCCGCAATCTCCGCATAGAAAACCACTGGTAAGAGACTTCTCAACCTCGTGATGTAGTGTCAAAATGGGCCCCAGGATCTATCAGCGCCAAATCATGTCTCCGATCAGTCACCGCTCTCGATCCTCGGTGCAAGCAGGTAGCGCACATCTCCTTTCCCGCCTGCGATCTTGAACTCGACCCTGACTGGGTAGTCGTTTCCCAGATGCATGGTGGCTAGGCTACCGGATGGCACCGCCTTCAGCATGTTGGAGAAGTATTCCAGAGGGAACAGGCTTCTCACGCTGCTCGGCGCCTCGAGGGACTCCATGTCCTTCTTGGACTTCTTCCAGTTGACCTGGTCCATGTCGCCCTCGCACGTCATCTCAAAGCCTTCTGGAGACGCCACGAGCGCAATGTGGTCCGATACAGTCTCGCTTGCCTTGATGCCTTGGACGAGATCGTCGACCTTCACTGTGAGAGTCACGGGGAGGTTCAAGCTCGGGACTTTCGGGTCGCTCATGCCGGTCGTGTCGATGAGGCTCATGCGCCTCGTGATGTCCCCCACGGAGATGTTGAGTCTCCTCTTCTCCTCGTCGTGCTTGAGGTCTATGATATCGTCCGATCTCGCAAGCTTGAGAAACTGGCTGAGCTTGTCGATATCAATCCCGATCTCGACCTCGTCCGCCTTGAACTCCTCGAAGGCGTCCTTTCCCAGCGTGAGGTCCACCATCGCGATGTGGGCCGGATCCACGGCCTTGATTGTAAGTCCCTCTGCGTTCATGCTGAACTTCGCTTCATCGACGAGGGTTGAGACAACATTCACAACCTCCTTCAATATGTCAGCCCTGGCTTTCGCCTGAAACATTAGCCCCCCTTCCGTGTCTACCTGTAACCTGTCGGTCTTTTAAAAACTTGTGCTTACATCCAGTGCTAATATTCTCGCCATGAGTGACCGCACTTGACGCATCGGAATATCCTGGTCTCAGGTTCATCTGCGGCTCGGGTCTGTCTAAGGACCCAATACGCCTTGTTGTGTCCGCACGACGAACACTCGGCATCCGCTGTTGGGAGCGTCCCGGATATCTCGCCCATCACGGCCATTTCCTTGTCCTTGCTCTTGTGCTTGATGACCTGGTCCTTCTTGTTCGATTCGCAGAAGGTCCCGCACTTCCTGCATATCAGCTTCCCATCCTGTGGAAAGAGAAGGCTCTTGCACTTCTCACAAAACATAGAATTCCCGCCTCACTCTCATCCGGACGAGCGAAGCGGTCGACTGATAAAAACGTTCCCGTCTCACCTAGACCTAGATGGAATCCCACTGGTGCAAGCTTGTGTGGTGCTCCTTCCTGCGAGGAATCGCGACTGCCTCGGATTCCACTGCAGCGTGCGAGGGGCCTCGTTCCTCGCACTCGTCCCGATCGACGAATCTCGCGGGATACTTCTTCTGGCCGCCGCCCCACTCGTGGTCGATCATCCTCTGTGCCCTCTTGATCGACTTCGGGTCTGACGAGACGCTGAACCTCGGGACTTCCTTGCTCCGCCTGATCATCCCGCCCTTGTAGCCACCCTCGGGTCGAGGGTTCTGGTACTGCGGGTAGTTGAATCTCGGCTTCGCGGAGAAGTTCTGCGCACCTCTCCTCTTCTGGCTGTTCTGCCACGAGTCCTTGTGGTGATGGTTGTGATGTCGGCGCCTCTGAGCTGGCTGAGCATACGTTTGCTCTCCCGCCGGGAGGAGGTACTGATCGTCCATCTCGCCTTCGCCATCCGCGTAGCGCATTTCAGCGGCTCTGGCCCAAGACCCTCTTCCTCGTGATGTGAACCCGCCGCTCGCGTTTAGATACTCACGTCTTCCTGGGAGATGGAGCAAAGCTCCGACGCCTGCGAGGACACCATGTGGTTTCTCCGATTCCACTTGCGGGAGATATGAGTTCGGATCATGGACGAGAACAGTCGTGTTGGACACGACCGCTCCCGAAGAGTACTCGATCTCCCTTCTGTTCTGCTCTGCAAGCACGCCTCCGACGTACGCGAATGCCACTGTGAGCACGTAGGTGTTGATTCCGTACGGGCTCGCTCCTGCGAGCGCGCTGACGAATGCACCGACGTATTCCGATGAGAACTGGAGGTAAGGTGATATGAACGGTATGCTGTGGTTCAGAGCTGCCCCCATGGCTGCAGGCGCAATCGCGATTCCGAAAATGTGCGACGGAAGAAACCCGATCTGGAAGCCCGTCATGACCGCATAGAGACCAACGACAGGTACAATGGAAGCCGCAACTCCCTTCCAGGGACCGCCCGCTCTCCTGCCCCCGACGTAGCCCGCGATCATCTGGCCGAACATCGGCAACCACCACAGCATCAACGACAGGATGAGAGTGTATTTCGCAGCGCTCCAGAAGCTGAATACAACGTTGCTGGACTTGAATCTCTTGCCTTCTTGGTCATGTTCGTAGGACGCCAGTCTGTACGGAACCCTGCGCTGGTCTGCGGGTTCGTCCGCGTCTCGAGCATCCTTCCTGCGTGTGCCAAATACCATGCCCATCCCTTCAGTCCGACAGTCGTCAGACGAAATCACATATGAATCTCGTGCTATTTATTAGTTGTGAGATGCTGGTCTTGCCGTGTAAAGATGGATACGCTGTCAGACAAGAATGCCGTAGGCATTCTCTCCCAATACCCCAGAAGGCGCAGGCACATCTCGCCATTGACATCCTTACCCCACAGCGAGAAACAGAAAGACGATCTCCACATCTTGAGCCATTTGTGCCTGCTGGAGCCCATTATCGTTCACGATAACTGAAATGGCGGTTCTGTTGCATCATCGGGTAGTGACATCTAGGTCACCCCTGCAATGCCACTCGTTCCATTCGGCTCCGACCGTGCGGCCATCGCTGGCTCGTATAGGATCATCATCACGTCATGCTGGAACGCGCCGGGGTTGAACCTTAAACCCCCTGCCATCCCCTTCGAGATGGCTGTCTGCAGCAGGTTGATGCTGGCATTGATGTGCCTGTCGAGACGCCAGCCGCACTGGCATACGAACACCGCGCCCATTCGGGAATATTGTATTCTCCCACATACTGGGCACGTTTTGCTGCTGTTTCTTGGATCGACCTTGACCACTGGGATGCCTTTCCACTGAGCTTTGTACTCGATGATCTGATGGAGCTTTCGCCTGGGCCACACACTCATGCGCCGATTCAGTTCCTTACTCCTTTTCGATTTGAACCCTTTCAGGTTCTCGAGAACGATTGCAGATTTCTTCTCCTCCGCGAACTTCAGGACCGAGTTCGCCACCTGGTGGAGCCTGTAGTCGATCCGGCGGTGCTCTCTCGTTCCCTCTCTCCTACAAAGGTTTCTCGAGATTCGCCGGTCGTGCGCTTTCTTCTTCTGGAGCCTCTTGCGCCTGTCGTGATGCCGCTGCTGGATGACGGCGATGTCTGGGAACTCTGCTTTGATGGCCTTGACGACATCGCCTTCAACGAACACGCCGTCCAGGCTCCGTTCGTTCGTGTCGAGCGAGAGAGCGGATTCGGGAGCATATGGCTTGGGCGCATCCTTCCTGAATGCCACCATGACTCGATCCGGAAGAACGGTCAGCGATCCGAGGGAGAGAGACATGTCATCCAGATACTTCCGATGATACTGGCTGACGACGAGTCTCAACTCGACATGGCAGCCAGCCATGATCGGAAGGTCGATGATTCCGGAGTTCCGATCGAGTTTGTACGCCTGGTTCTCAGCTTTCATGAGCAGACGCTTGACATAGGGGATTCTGCAGGTGACGCCTTTTCGGACGCGCCTTCGGTGGTTCTTCAGCACGTTCCCAGCCACTTCGAACGCGGAGACCAGGTGCTTCGCGTACATCCTCGGGTGTTCTTCGCGAAAATTCTCATATGCAATCTTGACTAGGGCGTTCCTGGACGTGACCCGCGCTTGAAGACCTGCTCGAATCGCGTTGTTGACGGCCAACCTGAAGTCTTCGAGGAGTAACTTCGCTTCGGTTGGAAGCTCCGAGTCCAGGTAGAAGACGACTCCCTTGACCAGCATCTCGCCCTTGACGATGACTGGTATATTATGCTATTCTGGCTACATGTAGTAGTCGAATGACGATATTCGCGCTCGCGGACGTCTTCGTCACCCGAATTGTTCCAGGACCTGAAATGGCCAACTTATATATGCAGGAATTCGTCTTCACTGCTTGATAGCTTCGAGTTGGGTTGGTGAACGATGTCCAAAGTACTGATAGTCGAGGACGCGCCATTCATCAGGGAGATGATCCGCGACATCCTCGAATCACACGACCATGAGATCGCAGGAGAGGCCGCAAACGGGCTCGAGGCGATTGAGAAGTACAAGGCTCTGAAACCCGACGTCGTGCTCATGGACATCTTGATGCCCGGGATGGACGGCCTGTCAGCGATCGTGAAGATCATGGAGCAGGACCCGAAGGCGAAGATCATAGTCGTAAGTGCACTCGTCAAGGAAGCCCTGAGAAAGGAGGCCATGAGGGCTGGTGCGATTGACTTCGTTGCGAAACCGTTCCAGGTCGAACGACTGCTCGAGGCCGTCAGGGCTGCGACCACGGCGTAGGGATGCACGCGCGGGTCGGCAGACAGAATTGAGTCAGCAGATCGTGCACACTGCCAACATAAGCTCGAAGAAGGTAGTGCCTGATGTCAGACTGGGTGTGGATAGGTTCCGTGGGTGCCGGTGCGATTTGTTTCGGAGCGGGAATGCTCGGTTGGATGAAATCACCGAACTCGCTTTCCGCCGGAATATTCCTGACCGCGATGATGACGACTTTCGTCGCCACGGTGACAGGCCCCTTGTTTGGAATTGTGGATCAGGTCCACGCTGAGATTGGAGTCACCATTGCAAAGGTGTTCGTGATCTCCGGGCTGCTCGCTCTGACACTCGTGTGGAATCTGTCGCTCGTATTCCCAATCGAAAGGAAAGCCAACTTCTGGCCCCCGAATCGAGTGGGCGCGATCATGATCATCGCTGCTGCGGCGACGATCATCTTGGGCGCGACGGCCACTCTGGACTACTCGGACCCCTCCACAGCTCGGCTTTCCAGGAGCACTTCAATGATCATTCTCTTGACAACCTCCGTTCAGATCTCCTCCATCACAGCCATTTTCCTCTATTCATGGTTCAGAGCTGAGACAGAGGGCAAGCGATCCGCTTGTGTTTTTCTTGTCGGCATTTGGTTGTTTTTCGCCAGCGAAATAGTGTGGGCCATGGGAGTGGTGAATATCGGACCGTTCTCGCGTGGAAATGGAAATGTTGCAGAGTTGTCCATGATAGTTGCCGTTGCCGTTTCGGGATTGCTCTTCGCCGTCGCTATCGCGCGGGGACAGATAGTGATGATGGTGGCGCCCGCAGCGGAGAGGTCCGCCTCTAGCTCAAAAGCGAAGTTCAACCTGCTTCACAGACACGTCTATCTCGTGGAGGAGCCAAAGCCAGACTACTCATTCGCTTTGTTCTCGGACATCCTGAAAGGAAGATGCTTCGACTGTGGAAACGACGAGAGCTTTCCGTGCGAGAGCCTCGAATGCAGCTCATGCAGTC
The DNA here is from genome assembly GCA_022865445.1 of Thermoplasmata archaeon. Lineage (GTDB taxonomy): Archaea > Thermoplasmatota > Thermoplasmata > UBA10834 > UBA10834 > COMBO-56-21. The sequence continues at coordinate 8,431 of JALHSX010000054.1, forward strand.
TGCCGTGTCCCTGCAAACAGTGCAAGAAGTACAGAAGCCGCCCGCAAGGAATCATCGTGACGAGACAGTTTCCCAAGGATGTTCGCTCGAAGTACTTCATCCAGACGACCCCCATCTTGTGGCTGTCGACGGTGGCGGGGAAGGACAACATGGACCCTTCCAAATTGAGCTTGCTCACCGACTACCTCGTCAATTTCATGGAGAAGTCGCAGAACGCAGTCATTCTCATCGATGGGATAGAGTACCTGGCAACTAGCAGCGATTTTTCCAGAACGCTCAGAGCCATTGACCGGTGGACTGAGACCGCTATGGCAAGCAGTACCAGGCTGATCCTATCGATAGATCAGAGGTCTTTCGATGCGAAAGAGGTGGCCATCCTCGAGAGGAACAGGGAGGTCGTGAAACCAGATGCGGCAGACAAGTGGAGGATCATCCCTGAGCCAGTGTGACCTACGAAAATAGATGGTCCCGACTCCCGGATTTGAACCGGGGGCCTGCTGATTTCAGCGACTGAGATCGGGCGTACCGATTTCCATACTACAGTCAGCCGCTCTTGCCAGTCTGAGCTAAGTCGGGATTCCTGCGCCAGAACATATGCAGCGCGCACCCTATTATGGATATCGTATAAATCGTTTTTCGAAGGGCTACATGTGCAGGCCGAACGGCTTTCGAGAGCACGCGCGAAACAAAAACGAAGTATTATATATTTCTGACCAATATAAGGGGCTGTCCGACGCCGGTAAGGCAGAAGAGGTACAAAGGGCGTCACGAGGAAAAGGCGGCAGCGGGGCGATTTACCACGGAGCCAGACACTGAGAAGATCACCATCCGCATACCGCACAGACACCTGCGTGCTCTCGACTTCCTCGTGGAAATCGATGATTTCCCCTCGCGCTCCGAAGCGATCAGGGCTTCGATCAGGGACCTCATCTATGCCAGGCTGGAGTTGGTAGTCGACCGCATGAAGAAGTTCGAGCACGCAGAACAGAGTCTTGCGGCCATCAGAACATACGAAGAAAAGTACCTAAAGAAGTAGTCAGAACGGGATGGGATGCACTCTAACTACTCATTTCAGAGGTCACCAATCAGGATAACCTCCCCCCTTTTTTTATTTCAATGCGAGCCACGCTGAACGTTTGTGCTATTCCACGTCATCCGATGTACCCCAGATCCTCTCTCTTGGGCTCGACTGGCGGCTCCGCTTCTCTTAGCTTGGAAGTGATCTGGTCGATCTGCTGGGCCTTGGTCTCGAGTTCCGTGAAGTCGATCTTGACGCCCAGTATCTTCGCGAGCACTTCGAGGACTGCTTGAGCTCCCTTGGGATCGACGAAGTATCCTGAGGTCTCGCCCATTAGACACACGCTCCGCATGCCGTACAAGTTGCCGAGCCCGAGCAGCAGGCCGCTGGCACCTACAATGCCGCTTCCAGGCTCGCCCTTCGAGAACGTAACGCCGAAATTCTTCATCTCCTCGACAAGCTCGATGTCCGTCGCTGCGCCCAGGACCCTCGGCTTCTCGATCATCTTGCCCAGGCCGTAACCCCCGAGCGTGAAAATCCTTCTGACGCCTAGGTCCTTCGCGATCTTGAGCGTCTTGTCCGATAGCTCGTACTGCCCGTCCGGGGTCAGACCCTGGTAGTCTCCTATCATGATGACGATGTCGTTGTTGGCATCAGGCCTTTGCACGTAGTATATCTCGTTGCTGACGAGCCTGATGGTCCCCGCATCGTTCACGAGGACTTGCGGCGGGAAGAACTTGGAAAACATCTCCGCGAACTTCACTGCTTTCAGCTGGTCCACGAGATGCTCTGCGGCCAGCTTGCCGACATTCCCCACACCCGGCAGACCCTCTACCAGGATAGGTTCCCTCAGGACAGGCTTCTCCTTGAATACGACAACGATATCTTCCATCTAGGTCCCCTTCATCTCGTTCTTCAGCCGCCTTCTGTATTCTCCGTACCTATCCTCAGGAGAGTACTTGGCAGGCATAGTCATGAACGTAGTCCCTCCGCACTTGGGGCACGGTTCTTTCAATGTGTATTCTCTGCACGAGGAGCACTTCCTCAGAAGGGTCTTCATTTCGCCTCATTTCTCTTGAAGCTTGCAGAGCCTCCTGCCTTCTGGACTGCAGCGGTGATCTTAGTGACCGTCACCTTGAGCTCCTGCTCGGCGACCTTGTAATCCTCGGCGGTGACGGTGATGCGGTACTTCGGAGCACCTACGTAGTGGATGTTCACAGCGGCGTCATCAGTGTCGACTCCTATCGCAAGGGCTTTCTTGATGTGGTCGATGCCGTCCGATCCTGGGTTGCTTATCTCGAGGGTCCCGTCGATCGTGACGGACGGGGCCTGAATGTTCTCCTTCGCGACCTCGGTCACTGCGGCAGCCCATTTCTTGTCGAGGCCGACCTCCTTCAGCGCATCTGAGTTGACAGTGACCTCCTCGAAGGCGGTGAAGAGCGCGCCGTACTCGGCGATGAGCTTCTCGCCAGCTTCGGCATAAGCCTCCTCGAGGTTCTTGCCCATCTTTGTGCCTACGATCTCGAGGAGTTTCTCCGCTTTCTTCTCGTTCTTCCACTCCTGGATCTTCTCGCGCTTCTGGTGTTCGTTCACCTGCTTGAGAGTGAGATCGATGTGACCCCTCTCTTTGTCGACGCTGAGAACCTTGCAGACGATCTTCTGGCCTTCGCGAACGTGGTCCCTGATGTACTTGACCCAGCCAGTCGCGACATCTCTTACGTGGATGAAGCCTTCCCTGCCGCCGTACTCGTCCAGTGATACGAATGCTCCAAAATTCTTGACGTTCTGCACACCGCAGACAACCATGTCTCCGACTTCGGGATACTCGACCTTGTGTGGCATTACTCGACCTCTCCGAGCAGCTGCCCCCTGACGACACCCTTCCCACCAGCGGGTTTTATCAAAGTGGCGCCGCACACGTTGCACTTCACCTGAGTCGCAGGCTTGTTGAACGCGATCTGCTCGTTGCCGCAGTCCGGACATTTCACAGTGATGAACTTGGACTTGGGCGCTGGAATCTTGCTATTCATTCCTCAGGCCTCCTTCAATTCGAACGTCTTGGATCTGATACATGTCCGCTGATGAGCCTTCTTGCAGACCTTGCACCTGTACCTGAGCGCGACCTTGACCGTGGGCTTCTGCCTGCCTTCGTACTTGGGCCTCGGGAAACCGCCGTAGCCTGCTGTCGCCCTCCTGTATCTCCTCTGCCCCCACTTGAGTTCGCTCCTCGGCCGAGACTTCACTCTCTCGACCTCGTGCTCCGTGTGTTTCTTGCACTTGGGGCAGTACTCTTTTGTGACTCTGGGCATCTTCATTTCTATCAGTGGCCCTCAGGGCAGAACACGAGTAAGCGGCAACTTGTATTAAAGGATTGCCGAATTGGCCGCTACGATATTTGCGTGCTGACGTGGACTCCGCAAGACGATAAAGTTCATCATCGGCCACGGTAAATATCTTCCATATTGGATGGAAAGGAATATATATACGGCAATTAATAATTGGCTAGGACATAATATGACGGACAAAGGGCTCACGAAGAAAGACGAGATGCTCGTCGAGCTTCTCATGCGCACCGGCCTGTCGAAGAACATGGCCAAGACACTTGTTTTCCTGAGAAAGAAGGAGGAGACCACGTCCGTCGAGATCGAGAGCGCCACGAGCCTGAGGCAGCCAGAAGTGTCGATCGCGATGCAAGAGCTGCGGAGGCGCAAGTGGGTCAGCAAGCGGGACATCAAGAAGGAGGGCAAGGGAAGGCCCGTTCACTCGAACAAGCTCTCGATACCGTTCGACAAGATAATCGAGATCATTGAGGCCGAAGAGCGGAAGAAGATCGAGTTGATCGAGAGCAGCATAAAGCAGCTCAAGGAGCTCGCGAAGTAGACCTCGGGCGAAGGACGCTTTCCTTTTCCAGTATTTCGATTCCTCCCTTTTTCGCGACTATGACCTTGTCTGCGAGTCCGAGAAAGAGCCCGCTGTCGACCACGCCCGGGATGAGGTTGACATCTGTCTCCAGCCTTGTTGGATCGTCGATCTTCGCGAACTTGCAGTCAACGATGTAGTTGCCATTGTCGCTCACGAACCGCTCCCCATGTCTTGTCCTGAGCAAGCACCGGCATCCCAACTGCTCGAGCAGATGAATGGTCGCCTCGTGGGAGAACTTGACGATCTCGACAGGTAGCGGGACCTTCTGTCCGAGAAAGTCGACGAGCTTCGATTCATCAACGATTATGATCTCAAGATTCGTAGCAGTAGCCACTATCTTCTCTCGAACGAGCGCTCCCCCCAGACCCTTGACGAGGTTGAGAGCTGGATCCACCTCATCAGCTCCGTCTATTGTAAGGTCAATCACTGAACGTGCCTTGAGCTCTCCGATCGGGATCCCCGCCGAACGGCCGATATCCTCCGACTCTTTCGATGTCGGGATGCCGACGATCTTGACTCCCGCCTGGACCATCTCGCCAATCAGCTTTATGGCGATCTTAGCCGTGGAGCCGCTCCCAAGTCCAACGACCATCCCATCCTCGACGTACTTGACCGCCTCCCTAGCTGCAACTTCCTTGAGGTCCAATTGCTCACACCCTTGTAATCCCGAAATTCCTGCTGATGAGCTCGCATAGCCTACCCACTACATAGTTGTCGACAGTCTTCCCTTTCTTTCCGGAGGCACGAGATGTGTCTCCGTAGATCCCATCGGGGAAGTACTTCTCCGGGTCTGGAAGGACCATGAACTCCGGAGGCCTCGTCTTCCCATTCGGCCTCGACCTGCCAACCAAATCGGGCCGTATGCCTAGTATGCGTGATGTCTCAAGCTCTCCTCCGTGGCCATCCTTCTTCGGGAACTCCTTTCCCAGCAGCTCATAGGCGATATCGTAGTCGGAGAGAACCATCACCCTGAGTCTTGGGTTCTTCTCGACCGCCCTCTGCGCGCCGAGTCTGATAGCCGCCATGTGGCCGGAGCCAGCATGGCCAGTCAGAACGAGTATCTTGTCAATCCCGTTTCTCCCGAGTTCTGAAACGATGTCATACGCGAGTCCCTGCACGGTCTCGGATGAGAGGGATATTGTTCCTGGAAAATTGCGCGTTGTCCGGCATTCGCCATATCGAATTGGAGGACAGACGATCGCGTTGAATTCGAGGGCTATCCTCCGGCATATCTCCTCGGCCTGGAACGAGTCCGTGCAGAGCGGAAGATGCGAGCCATGCTCCTCCACAGAGCCGACCGGGACGATGACCAACGGTTTCCGCTTCACAAGCCTGGCGAATTCGTCGCTTGTGAGTTCCTCCATGAGCACGAGTTCATTTCGCGACTTTGCCGACATTCGTCTCACCCCCCTTCGCGACCCTGTCGAGGTCGATGTAATCGGCATCGCAAACGGGACACCTGAGGCGCGATAGCTTCTCGACGCCGAACCGCTCCCTGAGCTCCATATCTATCTTCTCGACTTTCTCCTTCGGGATGGTCTTGTCGCATTTGGGGCAGTAGTACACGCTTCGCCGAATCGAATTGCCCATACATAAACGCACCTTGAGAGAGCGAGGCGCAAACTGGCCCCTGATGCTCATGCTCGCTCACTTGACCAGGACGTCCTTAATACTCACGAAGGCAATACTTCTCTGAAGAAAGGCCATGAGGGTTTCCGCACTCTTCTCTGGGGGGAAGGATTCCGCATACGCGCTGTACTTGATGCAGCAGCAGGGCTGGGAGGTCGCCAGTCTCCTGACCGTCGTCCCAAAGGCCTCTGATTCTTACATGTTCCATTATCCCAACATCCACTGGACCAAACTCCAAGCGGAGGCGATGGGGATACCTATCAAGTATCGCGAGAGTTCGGGCCTGAAAGAGGAGGAGCTCAAGGACGTCGAGGAGCTGATGAAGGGCGAAGACTGTGACGGGTTCGTGTGCGGTGCCATCGCCTCGGACTATCAGCGCTCCCGCCTGGACGAGATCGCCCATAAGCTCGGCAAGCCACTCCACGCGCCGCTCTGGCGAAAGGACCAGGTAACGCTGCTCGAGGACATGGTCCACGCAGGGTTCAAGTTCATGATCGCAGGCGTGTACGCCGAAGGGTTTGACGAGGGCTGGCTCGGCAAGATCATCACGTCTCATTCGATAAGGGAACTCGAGAAGTTGAGGGACAAGTACAGGATCAGCGTATCGGGAGAGGGAGGGGAGATCGAGACGTTCGTGCTCGACGCACCGAACTTCTCCAAGTCGATACACATCGAGGAGGCCCATGCCAACTGGTCAAGGCATTCGGGCAACTTCACCATACAGAAAGCCTCGTTAGAAGACAAGAAGAAGGTTTGATGGGGGGTTGCGCAGGCCCCGAAGGGCCTGCGATATGTCGTCTAGAAGTCGTCGCACTTTGGAGAACGCTTAGTCTCTTTGTGATACGCTTTCCTGCGGGCCTCCCTCAGTGTGCCCTCAGGTGTGAGACACATCTTCCTGCCGGACAGAACAGCTGCAACGCCCTCTTTGGACTCGAGGTGCGGGTAGTCCTCACACATCCTGCAAGATGGCGGGCAGACGCTCAACCTGTCCCCCTCGACCTCCGGGAACTGGAATATCCCTCCCTCGTAGTTCCTCAGGATGACCCTCTTGTCGGACATCGATATGAGGTACTGCGGGCCAACTGGTATCTTGCCTCCGCCAGTAGGCGCGTCGATGATGAACTGCGGGACGGCGAAACCAGATGTGTGGCCTCTCATTGCCTCGATTATCTCTATCCCCTTCGCGATCGACGTCCTGAAGTGCTCGAGTCCCTTGGCTATGTCGCACTGGTAGAGGTAGTAGGGTCTGCACCTGATCCATGTCAGGTCCTGGCAGAGCTTCTTCATGATCGTGGGGCAGTCGTTCACACCCTTGAGCAGGACGGTCTGGTTCCCAACCGGGATGCCCGCGTCCACTAGCATCTCGACCGCGCGCTTCGATGCCGGGGTGATCTCCTTCGGATGGTTGAAGTGCGTGTTGAGCCAGACGGGGTGATATTTCCGAAGCATCTTCACGAGCCCAGGCGTGATCCTGTATGGGTTCACGACTGGCGTTCTCGTGCCTATCCTCACAATCTGCACATGCTTGATCTTCCTGATCTCGCGGATGACCTTCTCGAGGAACTCGTCGGATACGAGGAGAGCGTCGCCGCCTGAAATTAGAACGTCCCTTATCTGTGGAGTGTCCCTGATGTAGTCGATTCCCTCCTTGATCTCCTCCCAGCTCCTCTGGTGATCCGTCTGGCCGACTATCCTGCGCCTGCAGCAGTGTCTGCAATACATGCTGCACTGGTCTGTTATCAACAGGAGCACTCGGTCAGGGTATCTGTGGGTCAGGCCTTCGTGGGGCGAGTCGACGGTCTCGCCGACGGTGTCCTCCATCTCGTCCTTCGTGAAATGTAGTTCGTGCGATGTCGGAACCGCCTGTTTCCTCACTGGATCGCTCGGATCGTCCGGGTCCATCAGACTTGCGTAGTAGGGCGTGATCGCCATTCGCAAGTACTTCATTGAGTTGCGGATCTCGTCCGCCTCCTTCTTCGTGAGGTTGATGACCTGCGCGAGCGTCTCGACATCGGTTATGCGGTTCTTGACCTGCCACTTCCAGTCTGTCCACTGCTTGGGACTGACATTCTTCCAAAGCGGGATGTCCTTGTACCGTCTCATTACTGTCAGGCCTCCGGAGGGCCCCTATCAAAATGCGGTATATACTCCCTCTATATAGGTTGTATGTAGCGCACGCGAGACGACTGGCATGTTTGCACCAGTCGCCCTCAAAGGCCCTTGCCACCACTCACGAGGAAGGCCACGCCGAAGCCCGCCAAGGCCGACGATATCCCGATGACGAGCATCTGGAGACCGCTTCTGTGAGGCCGCCCAACGGTCATCTTCGCCTTGTACCAGCCTATTATGAACAAAGTCAGAGCGCTCAAGATCAGTGAGCCGATTATTCCCATCAGGATCGCGTTGCCGGCGAAAATGAATGGGAGGAGCGGGATCAAGGATCCCACGATGGCAGCAATACCGACGAGCATAGCGCTCTTCCCTGCCTGCTTCTCGTCGACAGGTGAGAGGTTGAGCTCGTGAGCCATCATGATGTCCAGCCAGGCCTTCGGCTTCATGGTTATATGCACGAGTATGTCCTCGAGCTCCTTACTGGGAACGCCCCAACGTTGCAGGATCGTCCGGACCTCTTCCTTCTCTTGCTCAGGCACCTCTTCTATCTCGCGCTTTTCGCGCTCGTATTCCGCAAGATAGAACTCGCGCCTCGCCGTAGTCGATGTGTAGGCTACTGCACCCATGGATATCGACTCTGCAAACGTGGCTGCTAGGCCACCTGCGAGAATGATCTTAAAGTCCTGAGAAGCGACGGCGACACCAAGAATGACACCCAGGACATTCACAATGCCGTCCTGACTGCCAAGGATGAAATCGGAAAGCAATCCAGGTTGCTTGTGCTGCTCACCTGTGACGTCCTCGACCTCCCTACGCCAGAACTTGAGCCGCAGTGCCATAAGACTACCCTCGGCAGTTAATGAAAATGAGGATATTAAGACATTCATCCGATCGATGCACAAGGAAAATCCTTCTCCCCTGACACCAATTCCGTCCTAACGAGCTTTCCACTCTTCCTTCAGAAGTGAGAATATCACATCGTCCGAGAATCTGCCCTCTACGAAATAGTGATCCCTCAGCACGCCCTCTCTCTTGAAGCCCAGTCTTCGGATGAGCGTCTGAGAGCGCTTGTTATGATGAGAGATCAATACTTCGATGCGATGTAGGCCCATTTGATCGAAACCATATTGGATGATTGCACTGAGCGCCTCGGTCATGATCCCCTTGCCCCAGAAGGCAGGATTCAGATCGTAGCCCATCTCCGCCTGGTACCGCTCTGGCTGAATCCATTTGTAGAACCCTGCGGATCCGATGAGATCGTCGCAACCCTTGACAGTCATGCCCCAGCGAATCCCACGCTTGAGCCTGAACACGTCCACGAAGTAGAGCTTCAACTCCGCGCGGGCATCACTCAAGTTCCGAGGACCCCCGTGGTCCTGACCTTCGACGATCTCTTTCGTGTTGAAGTGTTCGAAGTACCATGGAGCGTCTTTGACAGTGACCTGTCTGAGCACCAATCTCCTGGTTTTGAGTACGGGGAACCGCGCAGTACTCCCTCGATTCGGCGCTACCTTGCCAGCCATATTCCAGACCCGATTGACGGTTCTCCATATAATCGTATCAGAGGCTGTCGGGGACGGGAAGCATCTCATGAACTCAGCTGAGATCTGGCCACTGATACTATGCAGACTTCAAGCTGGCAAAATCGAAGAATGGCCAGATGTGGTGATGGTGGGGTAGATCGGATTTGAACCGACGACCTCATGCTCCCAAAGCACGTATCATACCAAGCTAGACCACTACCCCATGGTCGGCCTTGAGGCAGGATTAACGCCCTCCGCAATAAAAGGGTTCTGTCGAATTCATGGCAGAAGCTTTGGTAGTTCATTCAAGAACAGTTTGATGGCCCTGCCTCTGTGCGATATTTTGTTCTTCTCTGCGATCTCGATCTGGGCATAAGTCTTCACGTGGCCATCAGGCACGAAGACTGGATCATATCCGAAACCACCAGTCCCTGCCTTCTTCTCAGATATCGAGCCTTTCGCGACGCCTTTCGATATGTGAGGCTCCTTGCCTGGCGCGAGAAATCCTATGCAGCATTCGAACCTGGCAGAGCGATTCTTCATGCCTTCCATAAGACGCAATATTCCATCGCAGCCAACCGTCCTGAACACATACGAAGAGTAGACGCCAGGGAATCCCTTGAGCGCGTCGATGAACAAGCCGGAATCATCGATCATAATCGGCCTCTTGTATCTCTCAATGAGCCAATTCAAGCCCGGGACGATCGTCTCATCGAGCGTATCAGCTTGGACCTCGGGATATGTCGTCTTGATGCGCTCCAGCTCATACCCGTGCTCCTTCATCTGCTGGGAGATCTCCCTGAACTTGCCGTCATTGCTCGTGACGAAGGCTATTCTTTTCGCGTGTACCGCCCCCTCTTCTCGATCTCCTCGACCTTCTTCAGGACCGCAACGCCTGCAGGAAAAGCCCGGACATATGAATCTTTGACAGCCTCATAGAGTTCGCT
>JALHSX010000004.1 GCA_022865445.1 Thermoplasmata archaeon
AGGAAGGCCTCTTTGCAGCCACGAGTGCGGCTAGCTTCTTGAGCAGGCCCTCCTTTCGTGAGCCGACGAGGGCGTGTGTGAGAACATCGTTCAGGGTTCTCACCGGTATGACCTCTATCTTGCCGATGTACTTGTCATCCAGAAGGACATCCTTGAGGTTCTCCTCTGGGATCAGGACCTTCTTCAGCCCTATCTCCGCAGCAGCCTCTATCTTTGCTGTGACTCCACCGACGGGCAGCACCTGACCGCGGACGCTCAAGCTGCCTGTCATGGCACAGGTTTGATCGACTTCGATTTCCTCGAATGCCGATATCACCGCCGTGGCCACAGCTATGGACGCGCTGTCCCCCTCGATGCCATCGTAGGTCCCGATGAATTGCACATGTATGTCGTGGTTGCTGATGTCTTCGCCTGTGTACTTCTTGATGAGCGCCGAGACATTCTGGACAGACTCCTTGGCGATCTCCCCGAGCTTGCCTGTCGCAATGATCTTCCCGCCCTCCCTGTGCTGGGGAGGTGTGACCTCTGCGACTATCGGAGTGACTATGCCTGAAAACTCTGCCATTGATGATTCGGCGTTTAGGACAGCCAGACCATTGACGATGCCGACGACTGCGCCCTCTGTGAGGGACATCTTGTAGTCCTTCCTGCGCTCAACTGCGCGGTCAGTGACCTGTTGCTCGAGTGATCTTGCGATCTTCTTGGCCTCAAGAACATGCTTGGTCTCGACCACCGATGCGCCCTGCTCGGTAGCTATGTCTCCAGCCACCCTTATCAGGCCGCCCAATTCCCTCAATCTCAGCGTGAGCATCCCACGTCTTCCAGCTCGCCTCTGTGCCTCCCTGATGATCTCCGCCACGGCACCTTTGTTGAAGTGCGGGATCTTCTTGTCTTTGGAGACCTCCTGGGCGACAAACCTGATCAGCTTCTCGCGGTTCTGGTCGGTGTCTGGCATGGTGCTCCGCATGTAGATCTCGTATCCGTAACCTCTGACCCTCGACCTGAGCGCGGGGTGCATCCCCGCGACAGCATCAAGATTCCCCGCGGCAACGAGGATGAAGTCACATGGGACCGGTTCGCTCTTGACCATGGCTCCCGAACTTCTCTCACTCTGCCCAAGGATGCTGAACTCGCCTTCCTGGAGGGCCGTCAGAAGGCTCTGCTGGCTCTCGATTCGGAGCATGTTTATCTCGTCGATGAACAGAACACCTTTGTTTGCCTTGTGGATCGCCCCAGGTTCGAGTCGCTCGTGGGCCGGTGTCTCGAGGCCTCCGCTCTGGAAAGGGTCGTGCTTGACGTCTCCCAGAAGTGCGCCCGCATGAGCACCCGTAGCATCCACGAAGGGCGCCGGGTCATCCTGCTTGTGAGTGACTATCAGCTTCGGGACAAGGGATGCTTCCCTTCTCTGCGTGTAAGATCTGGCGAGCATGTAGACGACAAGGCCACCAACTGACGTTATCAGAAGAGGGGTCCAATTAACCGGCTTCGAGGTGAGCGAGAGAATCGCTCCCAAGCCAATGAACATGATGATCAACATCATCCAAGTGGAGTTCTTCTGAGCCTTCTTCTGCTCGGCCTCAAGCTTCTGAGCGTGAACAATCTCCTTTCCTTTGCCCGCCGGGAGTATCCTGATCTTCGGCTCGTTCTGATCATCTGGGTTGCTGTAAGCTATGACATCCTGAAGCTCGCCCTTCGGCAGGAATTCAACCATGGACCTGGCAAGCATCGATTTGCCCGTCCCCGGATCGCCGATGAGAATGATGTGCCGCTTCTGCTCCGCCGCTTTCCGGATGACCACGACAGCATCGTCTTGGCCAATGACCTGGTCGACAAGCTGAGGTGGGATTTTCAAATCGGAGGTGGTCTCGAACTTCTGAGACTTGATCCAATCCTCGATGTCGGAGAGCCCAAGTGTAGAGCTCCAAGTATCACTAGTCACCATTAGTTGCACCAGTAACAGTCACAATTGTGACTGTCAAAGCTATTAACCATTGTGCTAAATAAGGATTGTGCCGCCATCAAAAGGACTTGTTGGCACGGCCAGCATATCAGATACCGTCTCACCATAAAGCTATGCGGGGGCACATCCGGATGGCCCAACGAACAATTATTAGGCAGAGAGGCGCCCTTACGGCGCTGGCATACTGAGGACTGGGATGAGAATCGAGGATCTGGGTCTGGACCCGCGCATCGTGAGGAAGCTGAAAGAGGACGGCATCGAACAGCTCTACCCGCCACAGGAAAAGGCGATAGGGCCAACACTCGACGGTAAGAGTGTCGTTCTGGCGATCCCCACAGCTTCCGGCAAGAGCCTGATAGCATACCTAGCCATGCTGCAGGCCGTACTTCGGGGAGGCAAGGCACTCTACATCGTTCCGCTCAGGGCTTTGGCGTCTGAGAAATTCGAGGACCTCGTCAAGTTCGAGGACCTCGGAATCAAGGTAGGCGAATCGACAGGCGACTACGACGAGGTGGACCCCAGACTCCATCACTATGACATCATCGTGGCAACTTCTGAGAAAGCCGATTCGCTTCTCAGGCATAGGTCGAAATGGCTTGACCAACTCTCTGTCGTTGTCGCGGATGAGGTCCACCTGATCAACGATCCAGACAGAGGACCTACCCTCGAAGTGACCTTGGTGAAGTTTAGGACCTTCAATCCAAACGCACAGATAATCGCTCTTTCAGCCACGATCAAGAACTCGCGGGAACTTGCCGAGTGGCTCAACGCTGTGCTGGTGGAGAGCGACTGGAGGCCAGTCCCGCTGAAGGAGGGGGTCTTCTCCGACGGGCGCATATTCTTCACGGACAACTCGAAAAAGGATGTTCCTGACGATGGAGAAGCGATGCAAAGTCTGGTTAAGAACGCGCTTTCCTCTGGTGGTCAATGCCTGGTGTTTGTGAATACGCGCAAATCCAGCGAGTCAGTCGCACTCGAACTCGGTCCGACAGTCAAATCCTCCGACGGGTACCAGTCAGCAGAGCTTGCAAAGCTGGCTAAGAGGCTCGTCGGTGAGCAGGACGAGCCGACAACGATGGGAAGCAGGCTCGGCAAGAGTCTGAAGAACGGCTGCGCATTTCACCACGCGGGTCTCACCAATCCCCAGAGAAAGCTCGTGGAATCGAGTTTCAAGAAAGGCCTGCTGAGGTGCATCGTCGCGACCCCCACCCTGGCTGCTGGGATTAACCTGCCAGCTAGGACCGTGATCGTGAGAGACGTTCGCAGGTTTGATTCGAACATCGGCTACTACAACATTCCAGTGCTCGAGGTCAAGCAGATGTGCGGAAGAGCCGGCAGACCGAAGTTCGACTCCTATGGAGAGGCGATACTCGTCGCGAAGAACGAAGAGGAGAAGGACATGCTCCTCGAGACATACCTTCTGGGAGAGAACGAGAACATCTTCTCGAAGCTGGGAGCCGAGCCAGCGATTCGGTCGCATGTTCTGGCACTCATAGCCACGAAGGCGACCTCATCCTTGGACGAGCTCAAGGCTTTCTTCGATAAGACATTCCTAGCCCACCAGACAGATGCCGCCTACCTAGGCGACATGATCGCCGGGGTCGTCGAGTTCCTGCAGAGGGAAGGCATGGCCCAAGAAGGTGCTTCGCTCCGAGCAACCCTTTTCGGCAAGCATGTGAGCGATCTGTACATCGATCCCAAGTCCGCGACGATAATGCGAGATGCACTGGGGAACTACAAGCCTGGAAAGGAGTTCGGCCTTCTGCATGCGATCTGCGCTATTCCAGACATGAAGCTGCTCTACCTGCGCCAGTCGGACTACTCGTGGATAGAGGATTTCCAGAGCGAGATGAACGCCCAGCTCCTCATAGCCCCGCCATCGGACCTGGCGAGGTACGAGATATTCCTTGCCGAGATCAAGACTGCGAAGATAGTGAATGACTGGATCTCGGAGAAACATGAGAACGACATTGCTCATTCGTTCAGCGTCGGCCCGGGCGACATTAGGAACAAGATGGAGATCGCCGAATGGCTCATTCATTCAATGGCGCGCCTGGCTGAGCTGTTCAACGAGAACGCCGTTGACGAAACCAGAGAGCTCAGAACCCGGATAAGGTATGGCATCAAGACTGACCTGCTCGAGCTGGTCAGACTGAGAGGGATCGGAAGGATCAGGGCGCGAGCGCTCCACGACAGGGGTTTCAAGAGCATCGAGGATCTGCGAACCA